>NZ_JAJNIQ010000004.1:0-208399 GCF_022386395.1 Mammaliicoccus sp. J-M40 | reverse complement strand
CAGGATCAAACTCTCCATAAAAGAAGTAAGCTTGATTAGCTCTTGTTGATTGGTTAAGCCAATCACTCTTTGAAGTACTTTCAGTACTCAATTATTGGAATTAACGTTGACATATTGTCATTCAGTTTTCAATGTTCATTTTAAAAATTTTATGGAGCGGGTGATCGGAATCGAACCGACATCATCAGCTTGGAAGGCTGAGGTTTTACCACTAAACTACACCCGCTTATTCGATTTAAATTGATGAATGGTGCGGCCGAGAGGAGTTGAACCTCCACGGGATTTCTCCCACTAGGCCCTCAACCTAGCGCGTCTGCCATTCCGCCACGACCGCGCATGGTTTGCAGCTCTTTCAATCAATTTCTTATTTAAGTGACTGTCATTAATTATATTACTTAATGTTTACAAAGTCAACAATTTAGTTTAACTTTTTAATGTAATTTTACTTTCTTGAAATTGCCTTAACGTTTTGGTTCGTTTTGTTTAAGCAACGTTTATTATCATACGACGGATTTCTAATTTCGTCAACAACTTTTGTACGTTTTTTTATAAAAAAAGTACTACACTTCAAATTTCTAGTGTAGTACTTTCCTTTAGTTTATTTTTGATACTATTTTTAACTTTCCACCACATCGTCCACATCTATATTTCTGTGTATTTACCTTTTTGATTCTTTTAAATTTCAATTTACATTTAGTACATGTATATACATAATTAGCTCGTTCATCATAACTTTTAATAGGTTTACAAAATCTCGGTGCATCTACTAATTGTATTAACTGCTTAAAATCTTTATCTCTATGTTGATATCCTTTACCTTCTATATGTAGATGATAGTGGCAAAGTTCATGTTTAATAATATCAATTAGTGCTTTTTCACCGAAATGATTAAGTTGTTCTGGATTAATTTCTATATTATGTGAATTAAGTAGATATCGCCCACCCGTTGTTCTTAAACGTTTATTAAATATTGCTTGATGTTTAAAGGGCTTTTGAAAATACTCCAACGAAATTTGTGAAACAAGTTCTTGTAGTTCATTATTTTCCATTAGGATCTATCATTGTTAGTGATACTTTTTGTTTTTCTAGATTAACATCTAACACCCATACATCTACAATATCTCCAACACTAACAACATTCATTGGATGTTTTACAAAACCTTTAGATAATTTAGATATATGAACTAAACCATCTTGTTTAACTCCTACATCTACGAACGCACCGAAATCTACTACATTTCTTACAGTACCACTTAATGCCATATTTGGTTTTAAATCTTCCATGGATAAAACATCTGATTTCAGAATTGGTGTTTCAAACTGATCACGTGGGTCCCTAAGAGGTGCAATTAGTGAAGAAATGATATCTTCTAATGTAGGTACACCTATATTTAGTTTCTCACTCGTTTCATTTAATTCTATTTTATTTAATTTTTCTTTTAAGTTATCTGTTCCTATATCTTCTTTAGATAACCCTACATATTTAATTAATTCATAAGCTGCTTCATAACTTTCTGGATGTATAGCAGTTTTGTCTAAAGGTTCTGTACCTTCTAAAATTCTTAAGAAACCGATACTTTGTTCAAATGTCTTATTACCTAATCTAGGTACTTTCGCAATTTCAGAATGATGTTTTATAGCGCCTTGCTCTTCTCTAAACTTGATAATATTATGCGCTACAGTATTGCTCAAACCTGATACATAACTTAATAATGATGGTGAAGCTGTGTTTACATCAACACCAACTTGGTTTACAGCAGTTTCTACAACGAATTTTAAAGTTTCTGATAAACTCTTTTGGTTAACGTCATGCTGATATTGTCCTACACCTATTGATTTAGGATCAATCTTCACTAATTCACTCAATGGATCTTGTACACGTCTACCTATTGACACTGCACTTCTTTCCTCAACTTTAAAGTCTGGGAATTCTTCACGTGCAACTTCCGAAGCTGAATATACTGATGCTCCCGCTTCGTTAACAATTATAAACTGACAAGATAAGTTATGTTTCTTTATCATTTCTGCCACAAATTGTTCCGACTCTCTACTTGCAGTACCATTACCTATAGCAACCAATTCAATCTGATGCTTATTAACCATATCTAAAAATACTTTTTCCGATTGTTCTATTTTAGATACTGGTGGATGAGGATAAATTACATTCTTATCTACAAATGAACCGTACTCATTTATTACTGCTAATTTACAACCAGTTCTATAGGCTGGATCTAGTCCTAATATCTTTTTACCTTTCAATGGAGGTTGTAATAATAAGTTCTTCAAATTCTCAGAAAAAATTTCAATAGCATGATTTTCAGCTTTTTGAGTTAATTCAGTTCTTATTTCTCTTTCAATTGATGGTAATATTAAACGTTTTAAACCATCTTGTATTGCTTCTTTTATAACTTCAAAATGTTTATGCTTTTCACCAATATATTGTTTTATCAAATATGACTCTAACTTTTCTTGGTCTATATCGAAACTTACTTTTAGTACACCTTCAGTTTCGCCACGATTAATTGCCAACACTCTATGAGGTACGATTTTTTTAATAGGCTCTTCATATTCGTAATACATTTCAAATATATTTTTTTCGTCTTCTGCTTTTTTCTTTTTCTCAGTTACGAGTTTACCTTGAGTTTCAATTTGATTTAATATGTATTTTCGGTATTTTGGTTCATCAGAGACAATTTCGGCGATTATATCTTGTGCACCTTTAATAGCGTCTTTTTCTGATTTAACTTCTTCAGTAATATATTGAGCCGCTTCATCTTCAAGTGTATGTGTATCTTCACCTTTAATAATCCATGTTGCTAAAGGCTCAAGCCCTTTTCTTTTTGCTTCTGTTGCTCTCGTTTTTTTCTTTTTCTTAAATGGACGATACAAGTCTTCTATTCTTTGAAGTTTTGTTTGTTTTAAAATATCATTTTTTAAATCTTCAGTAAGCAACCCTTGTTCATCGATAAGTCGTATAACTTCTTCTTTTCGTTTCTGTAAATTAACAGCATAATTATATTCAGTTTCTATAAGTTTGATTTCAACTTCATCTAATCCACCTGTTAGTTCTTTTCTGTATCTCGCAATAAAAGGAACTGTATTCTTATCTTCTAGCAATTCTAGAACTGTTTTAATTTGTTTTTCTGAAAACGGATGGTTATTTTTTATAATGTTAATCAATTCTTGATTCATAGTTGCCTCCTAAAAATGTTTATAATTTATTTTAACATAAATCACGAAATTGAAATTATTGCTAACTTATTATTAATATAAAAAAGTCCGAGACATAAATAAATGTCCCAGACTCACTATCGTTATAGTTTATTCACTTCATGGCTGCTTCTTGCAACTTTTTAATTGCTGTTCTTTGTAATCTAGAAACATGCATCTGGCTAAGTCCAATTTTTTCTCCAGTTTCTTTCTGACTCAAGCCTGTTATAAACGTGTATTGAATGATTTCCCGTTCACGCTCTGTTAATATTGGTAGAATTTTTTCAAGTATCATTCTTTTTTCAGTTAAATCGTAACCTTCTTCTGAATCTCCCATTATATCTAACAGCGTAACAGTCGATCCATCTTTATCTGCTTCAATAGTGTGGTCGACACTCAATGCATTATAACTTTGTCCCATTTCCATAGCTTCTAATACATCTTCTTCTGTTACTTCTAACCTATTTGCAATTTCAATAATTTTAGGCGAACGACCTAATTCATTCGTTAACTCTTCATTAGCTCTTTTAATCTTTGGGCCAATTTCTTTAATTCTTCTAGGAACGTGTACACTCCATGTTTTGTCTCTAAGATATCTTTTAATTTCACCAATTACTGTCGGCACTAAAAAAGCTTCGAATTTACGTTCGAACGATGTATCAAATCTTTTAATTGCGCCTAACAACCCGACCATACCTACTTGAACGAGATCTTCATGGTGTGCTTGACCTTTAGAATATTTATAAGCTAATGATTCGATTAACTTTTGATAATGTAATACAAGTTTTTCTTGAGCATCATTATTATTATTTTCCTGATAGTCTGCAATCCATGCATTTATTTCATTTGGTGAAACTTCTTTATAAGCTTTGGACTCTTCCGTCATGTGTTTGCACCTGCTCTTTAGATAAATACTTTATCATACTTATTGTAACACCAGCGTCTTTTTGAACACTCACTTCATCCATTAATGATTCAATAAGAAACAAACCTAATCCGCCTTGTCTCATGAAATTAACATTATCACTTTCTTGATATGGACCTAACACTTTTTTAGCTTCTTCATAGTTAAAGCTTTTACCTGAATCAGAAACGATGATTTCAATTTTATCTGTATATACAAGATAACCGATAAGTATTTCTCCATCAACTTTATCACTATAAGCATGTTTCACTGCGTTTGTGACCGCTTCTGATACTGCAATTTTTGAGTCTTCTATATCTTCATATGAAGCACCAGCACGATTGAAGACACCAGATAATGTTAATCTTACTAGTCCTACGTATTCCGCTGCTGCAGGAAATCTCATCTCTATATAATCATAGTTAGATGTCATTTTATTTTACCTCCGTTCCCTTGTTGACATGCATGAGTTCTTTAAGACCCGTAATTTCAAATAATCTTTCAATTCTTTCTGATACGCCGAGTACATATAAAGATTTCCCATGCTCGTTTAATGATTTTAATGTGCCAACAAATAAACCTAAACCGGTAGAATCTAAATAACTCACATCTTGCAAGTTTACATGTATATCATGAGTTCCTTTTTGTCTAATTGGTTGTAAAACTTCTTGTAGTTCTGGCGCAGTGTATACATCTAATTCACCGCCAACCTTTATTTCGTAATAATTTTCATGTTCTGTTGTTTCAATGTTAAGATTCATTCTTCCTTACACCCCTACTTATATTAGACTTTCATCATTAATATCTACCCTATATATTTAATATTAATCTTATTATTTTACACGTTTTACAATTAATATTGTTAAATCATCTCGTTTGTTAGGATTTTGAAGCTTCACAAGCTCTTCATATAGTATTTGTACGATATCTTGTGGATGTAACTGTTTATGTTCTTTTATCATATTAAGTAAATCTTTAGTTTTAATGAATTCATTTTGCTGATCTCTTAATTCAGTAACGCCATCTGTAAATACTATAATCATATCTTGCAATTCAATTTTAATTTCGCTTTGTTTATACCTTGTATGTTTATTTACACCAAGTACAATTCCTCTTTCGGTCATTTCCTCAAACTCTCCAGTTTGATCTCTGTATATATAACCAGGTTCATGACCAGCAGAGCTATAATAAAGCATATTATTAATTTCCTCATAAAGTCCATAAAACATCGTGACGAACATATTTTGGTTAACGTTTTTTTCGACTACTCGGTTTAAACGTTTTAAACCATCACTTGGTAATTGAGAATGGCCGTATGAGTCCATTCCAAATTTAATCATACTCATCGCAAGTGCTGCAGGAATACCTTTCCCTATAACATCTGCCACTGCAAAGCTCATTGTGCCATCATTATGGTCAATCAAATTGAAGTAATCTCCACTTACTCTTTGTGCTGGCACAGAAATTGCCCCAATTTGAATGCTATCAAACTGAGGGATTTGGGGTTTCAGCATCGTTTGTTGTAGACTTGACGCCACATCCATTTCCTTATCATGAATTTTAATCTTGTTTAACAATTTCTTATAATCTCTATATGTGAAACCATAGCCAATGATTACTTCTATTAATACGTCAAAAGAACTTACAATCTGTTGTTTTGTTAAATCATTTTGATCGCGAATGATTTCTAAATGCAATTGCACGATTTCTTCTGGCGAAACATTATCTTCAATTGCTTCATTAGAATAAGTTTGACAATTTGATAGAATATCATCATTTGAAGTATTTACGTATTCTAACAATAATTGTTGATAATATTGCTTCTTCTGCTCTGACACAAAGTCACCTCGTTTCTAAAAGACTAAAAAAGCTTTAGGCTAATCCTAAAGCGATTGTTGCTTTAAAAGATGTATAATTCTTCTAAAACATATATTCAATATCCTATGTATTACCTAATGTATCAAATTTATATTGCAAAGTGAGATTGAGGCTAATTGCAATTGCAGAATCAACCTCTTTCATCTTTGCATCAGATAAATATGTTAATTTTTCTTTCAACCGTTTCTTATCGATTGTTCTAATTTGTTCTAGCAAAATAACTGAATCTCTATCTAGTTTATATTTCGCTGCTTCAATTTCTACATGTGTAGGTATTTTAGCTTTATTAATCTTCCCAGTAATCGCTGCTACAATAACAGTCGGACTATATCTATTACCTGTGTCATTTTGTATAATAACGACTGGTCTTGTTCCCCCTTGTTCAGAACCAGTTACTGGAGAAAGATCTGCAAGATATACATCTCCTCTTCTCATTTATTCACCTTGTTGAGAAGTTAAGTGTGACTCATTAGAATCACAAGCTTCACATTCACTATAATATGCTTCAGACGCAAGGGAGAGATTTAAATCAGCCATATAACGGTATCCTTCTTTCAGTGTTTGTTCTAAACTTTGATTGCGATTTTGTGTTAACGATGTCATAACAAATACCTCCAGATTAATTAAGCTTTAAAATTATGAAAATTAAGTTATTAATATCATAACAAATGTATTTAGTTTTGACTATATCATTTTAGTAATTCATTTGTAATTTCACTATTTTCACCTGCGTAATATATACGTGGTAATCGTTTTTTCAGATTACAAAGCACCTCATAATTTATTGTATCTAAAGCGTTTGCAATTTTTTCAGCTGACTGTTCCGAATCAATATCGTTATCCATGAGAATAACCTTATCTCCAACTTCTACATCATCAGGTACTTTAATCATTGTTTGATCCATGCAAACTCTACCTATTACAGGGCACTGAGAACCATTGACATTAACATAGGTATTTTGCATTTTTCTTAAATAACCGTCTGCATAACCAATAGGCAAAGTTGCTACTTTCGTTTTTTCTGAGGTCGTGTACGTTGCTCCATAACTAACAGTATCGCCTGCTTCGAGATATTTAGTTTGAACAACTTCTGTTACAAGTTGTGCTGCTGGCTTTAATTTCAAGTTTGAAATTTCTTGTATATATTGTGATGGATAATATCCATATAGTGAAATACCAAACCTTACAGCAGTACAAATAGATGCGTCATATCTTAAAGCACCAGCAGAATTTTGAGCATGAACATACTCTGGAGTATGTGAAGATTCTACAAATTTCTCGAATAAATTATATTGTTGTTCAGAAAAGTCATTTGGTTCATCAGCAGATGCAAAATGGGTATAAACACCTTCAAAAATTAAACGTTCATTCGTTTCAATCGTATTAATGACCTGTTGGTATGATTCGATACTTCTCAGTCCGATTCTACCCATTCCTGTATCTATTTTAACATGCATCCAAAGTGGCTTATCTGTTTCATCATTTAAAAATTCAATTGCACTTGATAACCATTCTTCTGATGGCACCGTTACTGCTACTCTATGTTGAACTGCTTTATTAATATCTTGAGTGTTGATTACACCTAATACTAGAATCTTAGCTTTAATACCATGCATTCTCAGTTCTATTGCTTCGTCTAAAGTAGCAACAGCAAAAAAGTCTACCCCTTCATTCATAAGATATGTTGCTATTGGCACACTTCCTAATCCATATCCATTAGCTTTAACTACCGCCATAATCTTTTTATTTGGGTGTAAACGGCCTACTGCTTGATAATTTTCTAGAATCGCTGGTAGATCAACGTTGATATAAGTTGGCCTATAATATTTTTCGGACAACAGCAAAGCACCTCCTTGTATAATATTTGTATTTTATCATATCGCTGTTATTCTTGCTTACTATTATCCACTTCTACTACAACAAATGCTTCCGCGTACGATTGAGTATGTGCAATGGAAACATGCGTTATAAATCCCTCACATTTAATATTCGGTTTCCCTTTTGAATCAGGTAAACAATTAACAGAATGAAATCCATAATCTTTTCCTATACCTGTTCCCATTGCTTTAGTAAAAGCTTCCTTTACAGCAAATCTACCTGCCAAAAATTCTACTTTCCTATCTTCTAAAGAAATGTTATTAAAAATTTCTATTTCATCATCTGTGAGTATTTTTTGTGCCATTGATGGTCGTTTATTATACCAATCACGAATGCGGTCAATCTCAATTAAATCAATCCCTACTCCGTGAATCATACGTTTTCACCTTCATTTTCATATTCATCTTTATTATCATCAATTCTATTTTGTATAGAACGTTTAATTTCGTTTGCTATATCAACTTTTAAATATTTTAATCCGCTATTTCCACCTGCAGTAGATAATGAAATACTAGCTAAGTTAAATTTTCTCATGAAAAAACCTTCATACAAGTCAACATTCTGAATTCTACCCATCGGTATTGTCGATTCTTCAATCATAAAAATACCTGATTTAATATTTACTTCATCATTTGTTATGTCATAACGGAAATTGCGGTACATATAATATGGTTGAATGATTAAGCCATATATACCAATAATCAAACCTATTCCAATAGGAATTAATATAAACCATTTCGAAATATCTGTTAACCACAATTTAAGTACGACAAACATAGCGATTGTTATGATTAAAATTATTGCTAAAGTAATCAGAGTACCTATTCGTTCAACTGTTTTTCCTTTTGGATCCATTTTATGTTTAGGAAGCATCTTCACTTACCTCCTTTTCCTTATACCAATTATAAATATCGATAGCATCTTTTTTATTAATAAATCTCAAGCCTTTAGATAACATTCCATTGCCATATGCAAGATGAATATTAAAATGTGCTATATCTTTTCTTTTAATAATAGGATTTTCGCTTAACTCATACGTTAAAATTTTATCTCTATTTGCCCAAATTGTTTCATATTCAAATGGCGATGCATTTAAAATACTAATCGAATCATCAAATACTTTAAATCCGGATTTTGTAGTTTGAACAGTCGCATATAATAACATGATTAAAATAATTGCCGCTCCTATAATCCAAGTGTATGACCATAAGTATATTTGTATAGGTAATACAATAGCGATAATAAATAAGCTTGGAATAAAAATTCTTCTTCTAATTCCTTGTAATGGTAATCCTTGTTTTACTGGTTTAAATTGAAATTGTGGAATAATTTCTTCAAGTAACTTGTATGCTTTTTGTTTCTTTAAAAATGGTAATATCGTTACATGTGTAACATCTAACTCTTCAGCATTTTCAAAATTACCGTCTGTCGTTATAATTGCAGAAATTTTAGTATAACCAATCATTCTTCTAAAAAGTGTTTCTTCTTCTTTCAATGCTTGAATTCTTGTAATTGGTACTGTTCTTTTCTTAACTGTTAACAATCCGTATTTTACAGTTAAAAGTTCTCCGTCAAACGTTAGCTGATACCTAAAGTTCTTAACAAAGACAATTAATGAACCAATAATATAACTCAATATAACAAATATTACGCCTAAACTTACCATAATAACTGTTAAATTAACAAATTGGTTAATAAGCGGATCTATTAATGCTTCGACATCCATAACTTGTGCTAAAAAGCCATACAGTGACCCTAAAGCTGCGAACACTATTAAAATACCACCACTTGTAAAACTCATCTTCAATAATTCTTTTACTGATAATCTGTAGAAAACGACATCTTCTTTCTCATTTATCGTTTCTTGTTCATTTTCATTTCGTTCTTCTTTATGTTCATCATTTAAATCAGCTTCATTATCACTAACTTTACTATTTGCATTTTTAATTTTATTTTTTCTTTCTTTTATGTAATTAGATAAATCATCGCTTTGTTTTTTAGTGACTGTATCTAGTTCTATACCATCACTTGCAGTTTTTACACTTAGATTAACACCACCTAATATTTGATGGACTATATTTTGAGATGTATCCATAGATTGTATACGTGCAATGTTTAATTCTTTTCTATTTTTAGAAAAAACGCCCCATGTCATAATAAGTTGGTCATTTTCAATCCAATATCTTGTTTTGTATATTTTAATACTTTTAGTAATTGTGCCCAATACTGAAAAAATTAAGATAGCCCCTGGAAATATTAACTCGAAAATATTATCGAATCCACTTCTAATTACTAAAAAGATACCTATAATTAAAGGGAATAAATTGGATTTTATAGATTGTAATAGTCCACTGACATATGAGATTGGATGTAATTTTTGAGGATTAAACATCATCTGTCACCTCTTTTACTTTAGTAATGATTTTCTTCCTTGTTTCTTCGGCTAATTTTCGATTAACCATTGGTAGTCTGATTCTACTACCCGCTGTTACGACTACAACGAAATATATATTAAATCTTCTAGAAATTGGTCCATGTTCAATTTCAATAAATTGAATTCTATTAATAGGCTGTACTGAACGCTTTTGATAGTATAACCCTTTTTGAATTTCAATTGAGTGTTCACTTATTTCAAATGAAGTTCGCTTCAATCGTATAATCGGATTTATAAAACCTAAAACAATTATGATTACCAATAAGGCTGTAACAGGATAAATTAGAAAATGCCACCAATCAAACCTTTGCCATAACCAAATAAAAACACTGTATAACAAAATTAAAAAAACAATTGAAATACAATGATCGATATAATCATATTTTATAGATTGCTTTGGCATTTTGTTATCTAAAACTTTTTTATACATACTATCTCCTTCTCCATTACAATTTAGGTGTATTATATCATAAAAAAAGACGCATAACCTTTGAGATTATGCGTCTTTTTTAATTATTATTTTGAATGCTCAGCGAATGTTCTACCTGAGAATTGTTTTTTTGAACGTGGTTTACTAGGTTTATTATTTTTACCTTTATTACGATCAAAATTATTGTTTTTATCATTGCTACGACGTTTGTTTTTGCCATCAAATCTAGTTCTAGATTTACCACGACTACCGCCACCACTGCGGTTGCCTTGTTTACCTTTGTAACCTGATTTTTTAGATAATGGTTTCTCAAATGTTAATTGTACGTCAGCCTCATCATTAGATTTAATTAATTCTTGTAATAAAGCTGCTACTAATTTTTGATTACCGTATTCACTGATTAATTCTTCAGCAATTTTTTCGATACGGCCTTCAATTGGGTTTTCTACCCATTTTTTAACTTTATCTTTAACATCTGATTCTTTTGCTTTCATTACTTCACCTGGTGTTGGTGGACGTAAAGCAGTCATTTGACGTTTGTTTGCTTTTTCAATTTGACGGATATAATCCATTTCAATTGGGTTAACAAATGTTACTGCAGCGCCTTTTTTACCTGCTCTACCTGTACGACCAATACGGTGAGTATAGCTTTCAGTATCTTGAGGAATATCAAAGTTATAAACATGACTTACGCCAGAAATATCTAATCCACGTGCCGCTACATCAGTAGCAACTAGAATATCAATTTGGTCATTTTTGAATTTTTTCAATACTTCTAAACGTTTAGCTTGTGTAATATCTCCGTGTAAACCTTCAGCACGATAACCTTTAGTGATTAAAGCACTTGTTAATTCATCTACACGTCTCTTTGTACGGCCAAATACAATTGCTAATTCTGGATTTTGTACGTCTAGTAAGTTTGTGAAAGTTTCGAACTTCTCAAGTTCTTTAACAATAGTATAATATTCATCAATTTGAGGATCAGAAAGTTCGTTTGACATCGTCTTAACGATTTTAGGGCTCTTCATGAATTTTTGTACTAATTCTTGAATTGCTTTAGGCATAGTAGCAGAGAATAGTAATGTTTGACGATTTTCACTTGGAAGTTTAGACATTATAAATCTCATATCATCTATAAAGCCCATGTTCATCATTTCATCTGCTTCATCTAATATTAAAGTGGTAATAGAATCTGTTTTTAACGTTTTTCTATTTAAGTGGTCAATAACACGTCCAGGAGTACCTACTACAATTTGAGGTCCTTTTTTCAATGATTTAATTTGTCTATCGATTGGCATACCACCAAATACAGTGATAACATTTACGTTTTGACCTTTACTAAAGGTACGTAATTGTTCTGCTACTTGCATTGCTAATTCACGCGTCGGTGCAAGTATTAATGCTTGTACGCCTTGTTTGTCGGCTACTTTATCTATTAATGGAATACCAAAAGCACCTGTTTTACCTGTACCAGTTTGTGCTTGACCTAACACATCTGTACCATTTAATGTATGTGGAATACTCTCCACTTGAATAGGTGTTGGTTCAGTAAATCCCATTCCGTCCAAAGCGTTTAAGGTAGCTTCGGAAATACCTAATTCTTTAAATTTTTGCAAAATAATTCTCCTTTTATATAGTTAATTCTCTCGTCTTTTTTATTCAACTTCTATATACTACCACCCTTTTTACAATAGCGCAATCTGATAAAACTGTAGTTTACATTTAATTTTCACTAATTAAAATGCAAAAAAACTGCGCTAAAAAAGGGTTTAGCCCAGTTTTAAAATATTTTTTTATTTTTAAATATAAATTTTTCAACTTCATAAAAAACAGTTTTATTAACTTTTGATATACAAATTTCATGTGGTCCTCTATCAACTTCTACCAATTTAGCATGTTTCATTCTTTTAACTAATTGACGAGATTTTTCAATTGGTACTAGTCCATCTATTGTACCATGTATAATTAAAGTTGGTGAAACTATTTGTTCTGGTATATATAAAGCTCTTTGTTGTAATTTCTTAAACGATAGAAAGGATTCAAAATTAATTCTAATTGTTCTTAGGAGAATCATTTCTAAAATTTTAACATCAGCGTATCTCATGTTATTAATAAATCTATATGGATTTTTAGCTAAATATTTAATATTAACATTCTCATAAGCTGGCGCTATCAAAACTAATTTGTCTGGAGGATGTATTTTAGCAAGTAACCCTGCAATGATTCCTCCCATAGAAAAGCCTACTATAACAATTTTATCTACTTTTTTACTTAGCAGCTCGTATGATTGTTTCGCTTTTTCGAACCACATATCTTCGTCTGTTCCTTTTAATAATAGAAGTGAACCATGTCCTGGATATTCTGGTGCTTCTAGCATGAAATCATAGCGTTCACTTAAATACTCAATCAATGGTAATAATTCGTATCTGCCACCTGTGTACCCATGTAAAAAAAGTATGCCTAATTTCATTTTAGTTCATCAATAATCGTTTCAAGTGACATTCCTCTCGAACCTTTAAATAAAGTGACAGAATCAGAATTTAAATGTTTGCTTAAATATGTTTTTATATCTTCTTTGTTTTCAAAATGACGAGCATCAGTTACAAAGCCTTGTGCCTTATTATAAATATGCGCCGCTTCTTGTCCATAAGTTAAAAGTCTTTGAATATCTTTACCTTCAAAATATAATCCCACTTGTTCATGCATATCTTTACTGATAGAACCTAATTCTAATACATCTGCCAAAACAATTGTTTTATCTTTTTGTTCTATATTATGAAGTGTATCAATTGCTGCTTTCATGCTCGTAGGACTAGCATTATAAGCATCGTTTATAAATAAACCATATTGAGATGTATCAATTTGTTGCATTCTCATGTCTGTAATCGTTAAATCTGCAAGTGCATTTTGTATAACATCATCAGTTACACCTAACTGCTTAGCGACTTGAATAGCATATGTTGCATTTTTCACGTTATGTGCACCTAATATATTTAAATGATAGACAATATGTTCATTATTCAAATTAAAGTTAATACCACTACTTGAAGTTTGGTTCGTATATATTTTAACTTTATTTTGATCATTGAGACCAACAGAAATTGATGACTTATCTAATTCTGCAACTAATGGTTGAAGTAACGGTTCATCACCATCGTAAATCAAGATGCCATTGTCATTTAAACCTTCAGCGATTTCGAATTTAGCTTTTGCTATTCCTTCTCTAGATCCTAAATCTTGCATATGTGATTCGCCAATATTTGTGATTATTGCAATATCTGGTTGTGCAATTTTCGTTAATTCTCTTATTTCTCCAAAGCCGCTCATACCCATTTCTAATATAGAAACTTCAGTGTCTTCATCTAAATCCAATATCGTAAGCGGGCAACCAATTTCATTATTATAATTACCTTGTGTTTTTTTTACTTTGAAGTTTTGACGAAGTACACTTTCTACCATATCTTTAGTTGTTGTCTTACCATTTGAACCAGTTATAGCAACAACTTTTGGATTCACATATTTTAAATACGCTTTAGCTAAATCTTGAAGAGCTTTTAAAGTATCTTCTACTTGAATAATCGGACCTTCAGGTGGATTTGGTATGTCTTTTTGCCAAAAGGCAGCACCTGCTCCATCAGCTAAAGCTTGTTTAACAAAACGATGTCCATCAACGTTTTCTCCTTTAAATGGAATGAACAATTGTCCTTTTGTTAAGCTTCTAGAGTCAATACAAGTACCGTCGACATATGTGTCTAAAAATTCATCTTGAATTTCGCAATCTATCCAATCTTTTATTTTACTTAATTTAAATTTCATACGTATAACCCTCAGTCAATTTTGTATTTAATTTCTTTTTTACTATTATATCTCTCAATAGCAAGTTCAATTAACTTTGTAATTAATTCAGTATAGCTAAGATTCATGTTTTCCCATAATAATGGATACATACTATACTGTGTGAAGCCTGGCATTGCATTTGTTTCATTTATATATATAGTGTTATCTTCTGTTAAGAAGAAGTCTGCTCTTGCTAAACCAGAACAATCAGTTGCTTTGAAAGCTTCTATTGCCATATTACGTAGAGTAGTTGCAGTTTCATCATCTATATCAGCAGGAATTTGAAGTTTTGCCTTCCCATCCTGATATTTAGATTTATAATCGTAGAATTGAACTTCTTTTACAACTTCACCAGGTAAAGTTGTTTCAGGATAATCATTTCCCAATACTGCAACTTCTATTTCTCTCGCGTCAACACCTTGCTCAATAACAAGTTTACGATCGAATTGAAAAGCTTCTTTAATGCCTTCAAGTAATTCTTCTTTATTTGCACACTTACTTATACCAACACTTGAACCTAAGTTAGCTGGTTTAACGAACACTGGGTATTCTAATTTGTTTTGTATAAGTTCAATAATATTATGTTCATACTTTTCATATTCACTTTTTAAAAAGCTGACATATGGTAACTGAGGTAATCCTCTATGTGCAAATAAATGTTTCATCACTAATTTATCCATACTACTAGACGCAGCTAGTACCCCGTTTCCAACATAAGGTATATCTAAGACTTCGAATAAACCTTGTATTGTACCGTCTTCACCATTAGGTCCATGTAATAATGGGAATACCGCATTATACGGTTCACCGTGATTACTTTGTTCTAATAGTCTTGAGATAGGTGTTAATTCTTCAGATTGAAGACGTAGCTTTTCAATATCTTCAATTTTATAATCGATGGACTCTGCTCCTTTTATCCAATCACCATCATTTGTTATGTAAATAATATCTACGTTATATTTATTTAAATCTACTGCATTTATCACATTTTGTGCTGTGAGAATAGATACATCATGTTCTGCGCTTTTCCCACCATAAATGATACATATATTTTCTTTAGACATTAAGACGCCCCCATGTAAATTAGTAGACTACATTTTATCATGTTTTTAATGATTGTTGCACCTTTCTACATCTTTAATTTAAAAATTAACTTCTTGAAAATGGCAAAATTGTACCATCTTATGTACAATCGAGTTATAATGGAAAATATGTAATTTAGCGTTAATTAAAGGAGTATATTAATGGAAACTTCTACTCGTACATTAAATAAGTCATTTATTCAAAGAATCGATTGGCGATTAATATTTATCGTCCTTCTTCTATTTGCAACAAGCTGTTTAATTATCAATTCAGCAATGTCTAGTGGACAATATGGAACAAACTTTTTGTTAAAACAAGTTTTGTATTATGCCATGGGCTTTATTTTGGCCATAATTTTAATATTTATATCGCCAAAAACAATACGTAAATATGTATGGATTGTTTACATCTTAGGTAACCTGTCTTTAGTTGGTTTATTAGTGTCACCTGAATCAAGTTTTACACCGATTATTAATGGCGCTAAAAGTTGGTACAGACTTGGACCAATAAGTGTTCAACCATCCGAGTTTATGAAAATTATATTAATATTGGTGTTAGCAAATGTTGTTTATCAACATAATAGGTTTACATATAATAAATCAATAACAAGAGATTTTAATTTATTATTCAAAATCTTCTTAACTTCTCTCGTTCCAATGGGATTAATCTTGTTCCAAAACGATTTAGGGACGACTTTAGTTTTAATAGCGATTATTTTAGGTGTTATTATCGTATCAGGCGTTACGTGGCGAATTTTGGCTCCAGTGTTTATAGCATTATTTGCTTTTGGATCTAGTGTTATTTTGCTAATGATTTATAAGCCAAGTATCATTGAAAAAGTTTCAGGCGTTCAAACTTATCAATTTGGACGTATTAATTCTTGGTTAGATCCATACACATATAGTTCTGGAGACGGGTATCATTTAACAGAATCTTTAAAAGCAATCGGTTCCGGCCAAATATTCGGTAAAGGACTGAATAACGGCGAAGTATATATACCAGAAAACCATACCGATTTTATTTTCTCTATAATTGGTGAAGAGTTTGGTTTTATTGGAACAATAGCGGTGCTTATAATATTTTTAATGTTATTCTTCCATCTCATAAAACTGGCAACGACTACTTCGCATCCGTTCAATGCTATTTTCATCATTGGTTATTTAACATTTGTACTATTCCATGTTGTACAAAATATTGGTATGACGATACAGTTGTTACCTATTACAGGTATACCTTTACCGTTTATTAGTTACGGCGGATCTTCACTATGGTCGCTTATGGCCGGCATAGGTATTATCCTATCAATTTATTATCATGAAAAAGATAAATTTGCAGTTGTCAAAGAAGATAAATAAAAAAAGGATTTATTCATTAGATAAAAACCTAATGAATAAATCCTTTCTTATTTGAGATTGGAGATATTTATTCCAAACTCAATTTATACACAATCTACTGAACAATTATTTCAATTTATTTGTAGCTACGTTTGGTAAACTGCGCATAATCTCAATGCGAGACTTTGTTTCTGTTATGTTTACGCCTAATGATGATAAAAGTTTGACCACATTCTTTACCTTTGACTTAGGTTGTTTCATGGGTACCACCTCTTATTCAAATTAAATATCTTATTATCATTTTACATTATTATATAGTATTTGACTATACTTCAAATGGACTATTTTGTTATTTTTCTATATATTTTGTTAATTTATACTAAAATTTTAACATTTATATCTTAAATAACTTCATATCCTGCATCAAAAATTGCATTTTCAATATTATCTATGCTTGCTGGATCTTCAAATACAACACGCACTTGATTATCTTCAGGGCTTGCTACAACTTCTTTAACACCAATTAATTGCCCTACTGATTCTTCTACAGCTTGTTTACAATGAGCACAACTCATTCCTTCAACATCTATGATACGTTCTTTCATTATGAACATCTCCTAATCATATTTTTATTTATTTACATTGATTTATATATATACCTATTTTGTTTAATTATATGTATATATATGAAAATGGTCAAATACAACCTTTCCATTTTTATTTTAAATGTATTATACTAGTTTAAAGATACAGAAATGGAGGCATTGATATGAATTTTGTACCAAATTTTTCATTTGATTTTTCTCTTATTATATCAGTGCTATTGGTATTGGCATTTATATTAAACGTTGTATTTGGATTTGTTATCATATTCCTAGAACGTAGAGAAGCGAGCGCAATTTGGGCATGGTTGTTAGTATTATTATTCGTACCATTACTCGGTTTCTTTTTATACTTATTATTTGGTAGACAAATTCAGAATAAAAGCATCTTTAATTTAGATGAACAAGATAAAATAGGTTTAGAACATATTGTTAATGAACAACTTAAAGCAATTGATGAAAATAATTTCGAAGTAGATAAACCAGAAATCGCGAATTATAAACATTTAATTCATATGCTTTTATACAATAATTCAGCCTTTTTAACAACTGATAATAAAGTGAAAATTTTTACTGATGGCAATGATAAATTCGATGCATTAATCGAAGATATTAGAAATGCTAAACATTACATACATATTCAGTATTATATTTTTAGAAAAGACAATCTAGGTAAAAAAATATTAAACGAACTCGAGAAGAAATTACACGAAGGCTTAGAAGTCAAAATGTTATATGATGATATGGGCTCACGTAAACTTAACCTTTCATCATTCAAAAAGTTTAGAGAAATTGGCGGAGAAGTGGCAAGTTTCTTCCCTTCTAAATTACCTCTCATTAACTTTAGAATGAACAACCGTAATCATAGAAAAATCGTAGTGATTGATGGCGAAGTTGGTTATGTTGGTGGATTTAATGTTGGCGATGAATATTTAGGACTAGATAAAAAGTTCGGTTATTGGAGAGACACGCATTTACGATTAGAAGGCGACTCTGTTAATGCCTTACAACTTAGATTTATGATGGATTGGAACTCTCAATCAACACGTGACAAAATGCGTTATGAATCAAGATACTTCCCAGATGTTGAATCTGGAGGTAAAGTTGGTGTGCAAATTGCTTCCAGTGGTCCCGACGAAGACTGGGAACAAATCAAATATGGTTATCTTAAAATGATTTCAGAAGCTAAAAAAAATATCTATATTCAAACACCATATTTTATACCTGATTCATCATTCTTGGACGCTGTGAAAATAGCTGCATTATCTGGTGTAGATGTGAACGTCATGGTACCTAATAAACCAGATCATCCTTTTGTTTATTGGGCTACTTACGCTAATGTTGGTGAATTAATAAAAGCCGGCGTTAATGTTCATATATATGAGAAAGGTTTCATTCATTCAAAAATGGTCGTTATAGACGACGAAATTGTAAGTATCGGTACGGCTAATATGGATAACAGAAGCTTCGTATTAAACTTTGAAGTCAATGCATTCATTTATGATGAGGAAATAGCTGAATCATCAAGATTAGCATATCAAAACGATATGAAACATTCTTCAACATTAACTATTGAAAAATATGATAGTAGAAGTACATGGATAAAACTTAAAGAAGGTTTAGCTCGATTGCTAACACCACTTCTTTAAACAATATGAGAGTGAGACAAAAATCTTATTTTGTGAAAAAGATTTCGTAGTCCCACTTAATCACCTTTACCAATATAATATACAGTCCGGGACAATTATTTATGTCCCGGACTTTTTTAAGGAGAAAATGATATGGATAAACAATGGATTATAAAAGAGGCTGAACGTCATGTCCGTTCATTACACAAAGAGGATACAACAGGTCATGATTTTGAACACATTATGAGAGTGAGGCATCTCGCTTTAGATATAGCTAAACATGAAAAAATAGATACTTTCATAGTAGAATTAGCAAGTTTGCTACATGATTCTGTAGATAGAAAATTATTTAAAGACGCAAATAAAGCTTGGGATAATTTATACGTATGGATGAACAAAGTACAACTTTCAACTGAAATACAAAAAGAAATCATTCATATTTTAAAATACATCAGCTATAAAGGCGGCAAAAATAAAGGTAAGCTTAATAGTTTAGCTGGTAAAGTTGTACAAGATGCGGACAGAATAGACGCTTTAGGTGCTATAGGTATTGCTCGAACATTTCAATTTGCAGGTCATTTTAATGAACCTATGCATATTACAGATTCAAAACCTAGAGATTTAAATACGATAACAGCAGATCAATATCATAATGAGCCTAATACTGCGATTAATCACTTTTATGAAAAATTATTATTACTTAAAGACCAAATGAATACAGTTAGAGGAAAAGAAATCGCAGAAGATAGACATAAATTTATGCTAATGTTTTTAGAACAATTTTTCGAAGAATGGAATGTCGGAATATAGTGTCGTCGAATGTTGCACATGGACCTCGTCTTGCAACTTAGAACGCCGGTATGTTGCACGTGTGCCTCGTCTTGCAACTTAGAACGCCGGTATGTTGCACGTGGGCCTTGTCTTGCAACTTAGAACACTAGAATGTTGCACGTGGACCTTGTCTTGCAACTTATACAACAAAAAAAGCGGAAATTCTTATTTAAAAGAATTTCCGCTTTTTCTATTTTACAGGATTGTTGTTACCCTGACTTATTTCTTTTTCTTTTTATTTGAAACGAGCTTAGCTGGTTTCTTATCATTGTTAGCTTCTTGTTGGTTTTTTTCGTGCGCTTCAATGATTGGTTTCATTTCTTCTTCAACTTTACTGTTATAGAAGACATTACCTAACCAAGTTTGAACAACTAGGAAAGCACCACCGACAGCCCAGTATAAACCTAATGCTGAAGCTGAAATGTATGACATCCAAATAATCATGATTGGAGAAATGAACATCATCATTCTCATCATATTCTTTTGTTCATCAGGTACATTAGCGTATTTCATAGAAACAAATGCTTGTAATGCATAAATGATACCTGCAATTATAGTAATGAAGATATCTGGTTGCGTTAAGTTGAACCATAGGAATTGTGGATATTCTGTAATTCCACCTTCAGTTGGGAACTTCAATACATAGAACAAGCCCATTACGATAGGCATTTGAATAACAATTGGTAAACAACCCATGTTCATTGGGTTAATACCGTGCTTTTTGTATAGTGCCATCATATCTTGATTGGCTTCCATTTTTTCTTCTTGAGTTCTAGCACGTTTAACTCTTTCCTGAATTTTTTCCATTTCAGGTTTAGCTAATTTCATTTTTTCACGCATTAATTTTTGATTTTTATACGTTTTCATCATGAATGGGAATAAGACTAAACGCACGATTAACGTAATAATTATAATTGCTAGTCCATAGTTGTGATCTAAGTTAGCACCGAGCCAATGAATTAAATTGTCCATTGGTTTAACAAATGTATTATAAAAGAATCCATCTCTATTCTCAGGTTTAGAATAATCACACCCAGCTAGCACAACCATTACACCGAATAATAATGGCCATAAAGCTTTTTTCTTCATTTTTCCACCTCTATTGATATACTCACATAAAGGTTATTCTACCATAGTTTCTATTCAACATAAATCAATATCTTAAATTTATAGTACTTTTTTATATTGATTATGAAAGCCCTTCACAGTTTGTTCAATATTTGTACTTTTTGCTATAGCTGAAATAATGCTAACCCCATCCGCACCAGCGTTTATCAAAGGTATGACGTCAGCTTCTGTTATACCTCCAATAGCAACAATTGGTATATTTTCATCATATCTTCTTAAGTTAGAAATGAGGTCATAACCACCCTCTTCACCTGCATCACTTTTAGAAAGCGTTGAATGTATAGGACCTGTACCTATATAATCAACAAGTGAAATATCTGATAAATTATATTCTTCTTTATTAGCAACGCTTAATCCAATGATTTTATTTTCAAACTTATCTTTAAATAACGATACATTTTTATCGTCTTGTCCAACATGGATACCATCAGCATTTATTTTTAAGGCTAAATCGACATCGTCATTTACTATGAACGGTACATTATATTTTTTACATAGTTCAAATAATTGTTTCGCTAATGTTTCTTTGTCTTTGCCTGTTTTACTATTAGGTCCTTTTTCTCGATATTGAAACATTGTAATACCTGATTTTAATGCTTCCTCAAGAACAGTATATAAATTTTTGTTAGGGACGTCTTGGCTGCCTGCTATAAAATAAACTTTTAGCAATTCTTGTTTAAACATTATTTCACTTCTTTCACTTTCTGTTTTTGCTTAACAATTTCATCCGTTATTGCATTCAATTGATCAATAAATGCAACTTTGAATGTACCTGGTAAATGCGCGCCGGATTGTTCACTCGCAATTTCGCTAGCGATATTATACGTTGATAATGCTTCTCCTAATAAATCTACTGTAATTTGTTTTTCATTTGCAAGAAAAGCACCCACTACAGCACCTAGTAAACATCCTCCACCAGTAATTTTTGTCAGCATTTCACTACCATTATTTAATTCTAAATATTGATTATTACATGCAATAACATCTGTTTTTCCTGTTAATATAATCGGTAAATTCAATTGTTTATGCGCTTTTTTAGCAATTTTTACTACGTCTAACGAATCATCACTATCTGTGCCTTTCATAGTTGTTTCTTCGTCAACTAAAGCTAATATTTCTGATGCGTTACCTCTTATTACATCAACTACTTGATCGTTAAGAAGTGTTTGGCAGAATGTCTTTCTAATTGTGGATGCTCCAACTGCAACTGGGTCTAGTACAACGGGCACTCCGTTATCATGCATTATTTTCGCATATTCTTTCATATCATATGCTTTATCAGTTGTAATTGTACCTATATTTACTAAAAAGGCGCTTGCTACTTTGGAAAATTCTTCCGCTTCTTCTGGTTCTTCACTCATAGCTGGACTTGCTCCTAGCGATATTAAACCGTTCGCTGTAAAGTTTTTTACAACATCGTTTGTATAACATACTACGAGTGGTCCTGTTTCTCGAATATTTTGTAGTTTACTCATAATCCAATCCCTCTACTTTTTGATATGCGAAATGATTTACTGGTCCTCTACCTTTTCCTATTTCTGGCGTGTACTTAATTGCTAAAGTAATAAATCTCTTAGCTGTATTAACCGCTTCTTCTATCGTATGTCCTTTAGCTAATTCTGCTGTAATCACTGCGCTAAATGTACAACCAGTCCCATGTGTGTGTTGCGTATCAAATCTTTCACTCTTCCAACTTCTTATACCCTCTTGTGTAAATAAATAATCAATAGCATCACCTTCTAAATGACCGCCTTTAATGACAACACCTTTAGAACCAACTTCATTTAAGAAAAATTCTCCAGCTTTTTTGATTTGTTCTTCTGTTTGAATTTTATACCCTGTTATATCTTCAGCTTCTGGTATATTTGGCGTTACCACAGTAGCTAATGGTAATAATATAGATTTTAATTTATTTTTACCTTTATCATCCATCAGTGAATCTCCACTTTTAGCGACCATTACAGGATCAATGACATAAGGTTTATTAGCTTGTTCAATATAAGGTTTGATTGTTTCCATCATTTCTTCTGATGCAATCATGCCCGTTTTTATTGCATCTGGCGTTTCATCATCGAATACACTTTTCAATTGAGATTCAAGTACTTCTATAGGTAAATGGTAGACATCTTGTACACCTAAAGTATTTTGAGAAACGATACTAGTTGGAACTGCCATTCCATATACTCCTGACGCTTGAAATGATTTTAAATCTGCCATGATACCTGCTCCGCCTGTTGGGTCGGTACCAGCAATCGATAACGCAATGTTTGGTTTTTTCATATTTATCTCTCCTCAAATTCCCATTTTTCTTGAATATACGACATGTTGAAGAAATTGCGTTCATGAACAGTGCTTTCTAAAAAATTTCTTTCGACTAGTTCTATTTCTGCTTTAGATGCATTTTCACTAAAAGTATCGAGCCAGTTGTCTAGTACGTCCATTAGTTCATCCATACCTTTATAGTAAAATTTAAACCATTCTTGTAACTTATGATTAGACGAAAAATTATTTCTCTCAATAGCTAGTTGAGCTATCCTTCTATATACATATGGACATGGTGCCATAGCTGCTACAGTATAAGCAACATTTTCATGTGCGTACGCATTATAATACATATGCTTAATATAGTGATCTGCAGTAGGATACCATGCCCCATCTTTTATTACTTCATGATAATCTTCACCGATATAATCCGCTAATATTTGATGAGCTCCTACTTCCCCTGAAGAAGCGAATTCTATTTGTTCTAATAAAAATTTCAACTCTTCTTTAGAGTCTATTTTAGGAATTAATAGCGCATAGACTTTAGCAAATTCATTTAAATATCTGGCATCCGCTTTTAAATAATGCTTTACAGCTTCTGCTGAAATATCATCATTTACAAACCCTTGAATGAATCCATCATTATATATTTCTTCAATAATTGGTTCTACTTTTTGTTGTAACTGCTCAGAAAAACGCATGTTATCTCTCCTAATAATTTTTTAAATAAAAAAATGACTTCTTTCGTATAAAAAGAAGTCAATTAAAAGTAGAGTATACGTTAATTGACCACTTTCCTACGTTGGCATTATCCAAATCAGGTATAAGGGACTGAACGAATTCATCTCAGCCTATAGGCGCCCCTAGTAGTCATTCCTTTATTCAATTACTTTAAGATTATCAAATACATTTATAATGGTCAAATTAAACAACATTAGTAAAATATAAAAAATCGCCTAGGATATTTCCTAGACGATTGAATTAATATTATTTATATAACTTGAAAATTAAGCTTTTAGCTTACCACCAATTGTTTTGAGCACGGAAAGCTATTGCTGCGTCAACAGAACCATAACGTTGTTTCGCATAGTTTAACATACCTTTAGTTTGTGTAGCTACAGAACCAGTTCCCCATGATTCTTTAGTTTGACCTAAACCTTGGTAACCATTAGGGCTTACCGCATTTGGATTACCACTTGATTCTGGTAATACAATTGTATTCCACATTGCTTCAGTTCCACCTGCAGCTAAGAATTGAGCTTTAGTAGATCCACCAGTGCTAGCCGATTGAGCTGGCGCTTTATATGAAGTTTGTGAAGTTTGAACTTTATTATATGTTGGTTGAGCTGGTGCTTTGTATGATTGTGTTGGTGCTTGATAGTTAGCTTGGTAAGCTGGTGCTTCAACTTGTGTTTCAGTTTGTTGAACCGGAGCTTGTTGAGCTACTGGAGCTGTTGCTGGTTCAGCTGATTGTGCTGGTGCTTGTAATGATAAAGTTTGACCAACAACAATTAGATCTGAATTTAAGTTGTTCCATGCTTTCAATTGAGATACTGTTACATCATATTTAGATGCAATTTTCCCTAAAGTATCTCCTGAAACTACAGTGTATTCTGTAGTCGCTTCAGTATTTTCTGCTTTCGCTTCATTAACTTTTATTACTTGGTTAGGTAAGATTAAGTTTGAATTTAAACCATTGTCCGCTTTAAGTGCGTCAACTGTTGTTCCGTATTGTTTAGAGATCTCAAATAAAGTGTCTCCCGATTTTACTGTATGAGTTGCTGCATCAGCTGTAGCTGTTACCCCTGTCGTAACTGCAACTGCTGCTGTTGAAACTGCTAATAATTTTTTCATGATTGAATATTTCCTCCTGTAAGGTTATCTCTTTATTTATGATTTTTACTTTATAAACTATATCATTAAATTTGATGACATAGGTTACAACCATATGAAAAAACACAGCCAATTATTACAATTGTATTACATAAATCTCAAGAATATTTTACAGCTTTATACTTTCTTCAGAACTTTCATGAAAGTATTCTTTTAAGTTGTGTAAAATTAATTAAAGTGCAATTTGTAACACCACTGTAATTGGTTACACAATTATAATTAAACTCTTAAGTCATATATAAACTACTTATAAAATATAAAATACTTCCCACAAATTTTAGAATAAGTTTGTAGGAAGTAATTAAACGTCCAATAATTTGAACAATTTAATAAGCGTCTGGTTATTTATATTCTTGACACATTGGAATATAGAATCGAGAGTATTTTAGTTTTGGAAGACTATTTTTATTAATAGAGGAATTAGAATGAATCTATGATTTTACTACCATAGATTTATTCGAGGTTTGTGGTTGTTCAGATGTGTCTGTTTCATCATGTATAATTTCAATCATTTTATTATACTGTTTATAAACTTCATCTTGCGACAAGTTATCTTGTTCGTTCTCTTTGGCCTTTTGTTCAGCTGTATTTCTTTCATCGCTCATTCTAACAGATAGTTCTTCTGAATAAGTGTCAGCACTTTCACTTATTAAATCACTTATCTCTTCTTTAGATTGAGGGACACCTTTCCTATTTGTTGAAGGCATATTTAAAAACTTTATCGTTTCACAAATAATTTCAGTAATATATTGCTTTTTATCATCTTTAATATATACACGTGTTTGTATTTGGCCTGTTAAAGCTATTAATTGACCTTTCTTGGTATATTGATGAATATTATATGCTAATTTCCCAAAAGCTTTGCACACAATAAAGTCAACAACCATATTACCTTCTTTAGATTTATAACCCCTTTCAACGGCTAAACAAAATGTAGAAATGATAGTGTCACCTTTCTTAAAATAGGCAGGGTCTTTAGTTAACCTCCCAACTAAAACAGATTTATTAAGCATATCTTTCACCTCCTTATATTTTTAATATAAGGAATCAACATTTTTACGTCAAAATCCATTTTTTTATATTTACAATCATAATTTTCAACAATATCCTTAGAATATTGTTATTTACTTAAAAAGTGCTTTATAATAGAACACAAAGTTAAACATTCGTAGTTTTAACATTTAAGGGGGATGTTTATGAAAACATTTAAAGCAGTTCGCTTTCAAATCGTAAATGATGAACAGATTACAGAATATGAATTGTTAGATGGTATTATTATAAATAAAGAAAATAGTGGAACAGGTTGGTTATTAGAAATTTTAATCTCTGATATTCATTATGAACAAATGAAAGAATATCATGACACTCAAAAATTATTAGACACACGCGTCGTTATTACAAGACCATCTAATGACCCTGCATTATTTGATGCGACTATAAAATATATAGAGCAATTAGATGAAAAAATTTCAGTAGTATTTGAATGTCATATTTATACTTTAAGACAAGTTTATGCTGAACGATTACTAGAACAATTAATAGAAGAAGGATTAACAGGTGAAGAACTTAAAACTTCATTTAATCGACTTATGCAATCTAAACCAAAATTAAAAGATGAAAAAAGTAATATATAATAAAGAGTGATATAAAAACTCTCGACTATTTACAACAAATAAAGCCACACCATTGAACGTTCAATGGTGTGGCTTTATACATCTATATAATTTTTATTTTTGATCCACAAGTGCAAAGCTAATTTCACAACTACATGCAACTTCTCCATCTACTGTTGCTTTAGCAGTACCTTTTCCTATTGGACCTTTAATTCTATTGATTTCTACTTCTAATCTTAGCGTGTCACCAGGCACTACTTGTCTCTTAAATCGACACTTATCGATTCCTGCAAACATAGCTAACTTACCTTGGTTTTCTTCTAATCGTAACATTGCTACTGCACCTGTTTGTGCTAAAGCTTCAACGATTAGTACGCCAGGCATTACGGCATAATCAGGAAAATGACCTTGGAAGAAAGGCTCATTCCCAGATACTTGCTTAATACCAACACAACGTTTACCATCTTCTAATTCTACAATTTTATCTAATAATAAAAATGGATAACGATGAGGTATTATTTTTTTAATTTCATTATAATCGTAAATAATTTCTTCCATCATGAACTCCTTCCTGTTAATTCAAAGATGTGCTGCCAAGTTTCAGGTTTAAATACACCAAATGGATTATGCAAAATGCCATAACCAATCATAGTCCCGACAACAAATAGCAAGACCATTAAAATTAGCAATATAAGTAATTTCATCCATAACGGTATCACACGATGTTCAACTTCAATACCTTGAATCGTTTCAACTCTACTCGTTTGAATTTTTTCTTTAAACCTTTTAAATGGCGACTTTCTATTTTTTTCGTCAGTTCTCGATGATTGTGTTTCAGCCATACTAAACCCTCGCTTTATCTTTTAACTTGCCTTCATCATTAATGCGTTCTACATCTGCACCTAATGTTTTTAGTTTACCATGAAAATCAACATAACCTCTATCTAAATGTTTAAGTTCTGTAACATTTGTATAACCATCAGATACTAGTCCAGCAAGTATAAGTGCTGCACCTGCTCTTAAGTCTGTTGCTTTTACATCTGCACCTTGTAAGTCATCATGTCCCGTAATCATAGCACTTCTACCGTTAATAAATATATCAGCATTCATACGTTTAAATTCTTCAACATGCATGAATCTATTTTCAAAGACAGTTTCAGTTATTTTACTTGTTCCGTTAGCAGTTAATAACAACGCCATAATTTGAGATTGCATATCCGTCGGGAAACCAGGATGTGGCATCGTTTTAACATCGATAGCTTTAATTTCACCAGGCACTTGAATATTTAAGCCATCTTTAATTTCTGTTATTTGAACACCAGCTTCTTCTAGTTTCGAAACTAAGCTTGACATATGTTCTCTTATTGCTCCGATTACATTTATATTACCTCTTGTAATAGCACCAGCAATCATAAATGTACCAGCTTCAATTCTATCAGGAATAATAGAATGCTCCGCACCTACTAAATGATCGACTCCAATTATTTTAATTGTATCCGTACCTGCTCCATGTACTTGAGCGCCCATTTCATTTAAATAATTAGCTAAGTCAACTATTTCCGGTTCTCTAGCAACGTTTTGTATTTCAGTTTTTCCGTCTGCTAATACAGCTGCCATCATAATATTTTGAGTAGCACCAACGCTTGGGAAATCTAAATAAATTTTACTGCCTTTTAAACCATTAGGTGTAGTTGCTTCTATAAATCCATTATGTAATTCTATTTCAGCACCCAATGCTTCGAAGCCCTTTAAATGTTGTTCAATTGGTCTTGATCCAATTGCACAACCTCCCGGTAAAGCAACTCTAGCATGACCTTCTCTTGCTAATAATGGACCCATTACTAATATGCTTGCTCTCATTTTGCTTACATATTCATAAGGTGCCTCTATTTTTAAAGGATTAGATGAATCAACCTTTACAGTATTATTATCTGCCTCATATTCTATTTCTGCATTTAAATGTGTTAATACGTTATTTATTGTATCAACATCACTTAACTTTGGTACATTCGTTAAAACGCTTTGACCTTCAGACGGTAAAAGTGTAGCTGTCAATATAGGTAGAACTGCGTTTTTAGCCCCTTCTACAACAACTGTTCCTTCTAGACGTTTCCCGCCTTTTACGACGATTTTATCCATATAATTGTCCTCCACAAATACATCACTATTATTTAATTTACAAAAGTATATATATATTAAATACACACTTTTAATTAATCATAAACATTCACCAAAACATTATACTACTTTTTTGTTCTTTTTACATACATTTATGTATTTTCTTGTAATTTTTAGAAAAGTAATTTTAATTGTAACGAATATTGGAGGATATCTAAAATAAAACGACTCAGACTTGTACCTAATAAAACAGCTAAAATGATTATAAATGTTTGAGCTTGCGCTATATGATTTTTCTTGAAAATTTGCTCTAACCTAACGCCTTGTAACGCCCAAAAAGCTAAACATACACATACAACATGAAGAATTAATCCTATAATACCTAATTGACCATAATATTCCATACTCTCAATCCTTTCACTAGAACAAAGGGAGTGGGACAGATATTTCATTTTCCTAAAATATTTCATAGTCCCATCCCGGCAAAGATGACCAGAATTGAAATAACTTTGATATAAGCGTATTTTCAGTCCAGTCAGCTACTGCCATTATAATAAATTAGGCTGAGACATATATTTTTGTCTCAGCCTGTATAATTATCTAAATTTAGCCACTTCAATTCGATTAATTGCACGACTTAACGCGCGTTCAGCACGTCTATAATCAACATCATCACGATTACTATGTAATCGTTCTTCTGCACGTTCTTTAGAATTAATCGCACGTTCTTTATCTATATCCTCAGCTGTTTCAGCTGACTGAACTAGAACAGTAACTTTATCAGTTCTTACTTCAACAAATCCTTCGGAAACAGCTAAATACTCTGTACCACTTGCTTTGTTTACTTTAACATATCCTGTTTTTAATGCTGCAACAGTTGGAATATGGCCAGCCATTACACCCATTTCTCCAGTTTCAGTATGTAAAACAACAAGTTCAACATCTTTTGCTGAGTAAACAGATCCATTAGGAGTGACAACATCTAAGGTAAATGTATTCATTTTCCATTCCTCCTAATTAGTATTAGACCTCTACACCCATGTTTTTAGCATTTTCAAGAACTGCTTCGATACCACCGACTAAACGGAAAGCATCTTCTGGTATATGGTCATATTGTCCCTCTAGTATTGCTTTGAAATCTTGTACAGTTTGACTAACTGGTACATATGATCCTTTTTGGCCAGTAAATTGTTCTGCTACATGGAAGTTTTGAGATAAGAAGAATTGAATACGACGAGCACGTTCAACTGTTTTCTTATCATCATCTGATAATTCATCCATACCAAGGATAGCTATGATATCTTGTAATTCTCTATACTTTTGTAAAGTCTGTTGAACACGACGTGCAACGTCATAATGCTCGTCACCAACAATTTCAGGTGTTAAGGCACGCGACGTTGAAGCCAAAGGATCAACCGCTGGGTATATACCCATTTCTGTCAATTTACGCTCAAGGTTTGTAGTTGCATCTAAGTGAGCGAAAGCAGTAGCTGGCGCTGGGTCAGTATAGTCATCGGCTGGTACGAATACCGCTTGAATAGATGTAACTGATCCTTTATTAGTAGATGTAATACGTTCTTGTAATTGTCCCATCTCAGTAGCAAGAGTTGGTTGATAACCAACTGCTGAAGGCATACGACCTAACAATGCAGAAACTTCAGAACCTGCTTGAGTAAAGCGGAAGATGTTATCAATGAATAATAATACATCTTGTCCTTGTTCATCACGGAAGTATTCAGCCATAGTTAAACCTGATAATGCAACTCTAGCACGAGCACCTGGTGGTTCGTTCATTTGTCCAAAGACCATTGCCGTTTTCTTAATAACGCCTGAATCGCTCATTTCATAGTATAAGTCGTTACCTTCACGTGTACGTTCACCTACACCTGCGAATACAGAAATACCACCATGCTCTTGAGCAATGTTATTAATTAATTCTTGAATAAGAACTGTTTTACCTACACCGGCACCACCGAATAGACCGATTTTACCACCTTTAATATATGGCGCTAATAAGTCTACTACTTTAATTCCAGTTTCAAGAATTTCTACTTTTGTAGATAAATCTTCAAACTTAGGAGCTAAACGATGAATAGGGTCACGACGAACACTTTCATCAAGCTCTTCACCTAAATCAATTTTTTCACCTAAAACATTAAACACACGACCTAATGTAGCATCTCCAACCGGTACTGAAATAGCTTTACCAGTGTCTACTACTTCTTGACCACGTTTCACACCATCAGTTGATGCCATAGCTATTGTACGTACAACATCATCACCAAGGTGTAATGCAACTTCTAATGCTAAATTAAAAGTGTTACCGTCGGGACGGTCTACTTTTATTGTCAAAGCATTATTAAGTTCCGGCAATTCACCATGTGGGAAACGTACGTCAATAACTGGCCCTGTAATTTGCGTTACTCGGCCTAATCCCATGTAAATTCCTCCTAATCTTATTCTAGTGCAGCTGCTCCGCCTACAATCTCAGTAATTTGTTGAGTAATTGCAGCTTGTCTAGCTCTGTTATATTGTATTGATAATTCGTCAATTAATTCAGAAGCATTGTCTGTAGCATTTTTCATAGCCGTCATTCTAGAAGCATGCTCACTTGCTTTACCGTCTAATACAGCACCATAGATTAAACTAATAGCATATTGTGGTAATATAACTTCTAAAATAGTTTCTTTATCTGGTTCGAATTCGTAGCCAGCCATTAAGCTTGAACCTTTTCCTGTATCTTCATCAGATAAAGGTAGTATCCTTTTAGACCTAACTTGTTGCTCAAGAACACTTACAAAGTGACTATAGTATAAAGTCAGTTCATCGTAGAATTCTTCGTTGAATAAGTCTACTGCTTTTTCAGTTAAAGCTTGAACATCTTTAAAAGTAGGTTGATCTGGTAATCCCGTATATTCTTCAACAACATTATAATCTCTGTTCTTCAAGAAATCTCGACCTACACGACCTACTACAACAATTGCATATTCATCTGGGTTGTTGTTATGTTTTTCTTTAATATCATTTACTAAATTTTTTAATATATTTGCACTATATGGTCCTGCTAATCCTTTGTCAGAAGTTATCACTAAATAACCTGAACGTTTTACTTCTCGTTTTTTAAGCATCGGATGAGATACATCCGAACTTTTAGAAGCAATAGCTGTTATTGCATCTTGCATTTTATTCATATAAGGTTCAAATGCACTTGCGTTTTCTTCAGCTCTACGTAATTTAGAATTAGAAACCATGTTCATTGCTTTTGTAATTTGACTCGTACTTTGCGTAGAAGTGATTCTTCCTTTGATTTCTCTAAGTGAAGCCACAATTTCACCACCTTTTATTTAAAGCTTAATATTACTCTACTTGAGATTTATTAAATACTTTTTTGAATCCTTCGATAGCAGAAACAAATTTATCATCAGATGGTAATTGTTTTGTTTCGCGAATTTCTTTATATAAATCGCTAGCATTAGAATCGATCCAATTTAAGAATTCATCTTCAAATCTTGTAATGTCTACAACAGGAATGTCATCTAAATGACCTTTAGTCAATGCGTATAAGATAACAACTTGTCGTTCAACAGATAATGGTTTATTTTGATCTTGTTTAAGTACTTCTACTGTACGTTTACCACGTTCTAATTTCGCTTTAGTTGCAGCATCTAAGTCTGAACCGAATTGAGCAAATGACTCTAATTCACGATAAGAAGCTAAGTCTAAACGTAAAGTACCAGCAACTTTCTTCATTGCTTTAATTTGTGCCGAACCACCAACACGTGAAACTGATAAACCTGCGTTAATCGCTGGTCTTACACCTGAGAAGAATAAGTCTGATTGTAAGAATATTTGACCGTCTGTAATTGAAATAACGTTTGTCGGTACGTAAGCAGAGATATCACCTGCTTGCGTTTCAACGAAAGGTAATGCAGTAATTGAACCGCCACCTAATTCATCATTCAATTTAGCAGCACGTTCTAATAAACGACTGTGTAAGTAGAATACGTCACCTGGATAAGCTTCACGGCCTGGCGGACGACGTAGTAATAATGATAATTCACGGTAAGCTGCTGCTTGTTTCGTTAAATCATCATAAACAACTAATACGTGTTTACCATTGAACATGAACTCTTCACCCATAGCTACACCAGAATAAGGTGCAATATACAGTAAAGGAGCAGGTTGAGCTGCAGATGCTGATACAACGATTGTGTAATCTAATGCACCATGTCTACGTAATGTTTCAACTGCTGTACGAACTGTAGATTCTTTTTGACCTATAGCTACGTATATACAAATCATATCTTGGTCTTTTTGGTTTAAAATAGTATCGATTGCTACAGTAGTTTTACCTGTTTGACGGTCACCGATGATTAACTCACGTTGTCCACGTCCAATTGGTACTAATGCGTCAATCGCTTTAATACCAGTTTGTAGAGGTTCATCTACTGATTTACGATCCATAACACCTGTTGCAGGTGATTCTACAGGGCGTGTTTTAGAAGTGTTAATTGGACCTTGTCCATCTATTGGTTGTCCTAAAGGATTCACAACACGTCCGATTAATTCTTCGCCTACTGGTACTTCCATGATACGTCCAGTACGCTTAACTTCATCGCCTTCTTTAATACCTTCTGCAGGTCCTAAAATGACGATACCTACGTTATTTTCTTCTAAGTTTTGTGCCAAACCTAAAACGCCAGTATGAAACTCTAAAAGTTCACCAGCCATAACGTCATTCAAGCCATGAGCTAATGCAATACCATCCCCGACTTGGATAACTGTACCAACGTCGGTAACTGACATTTCAGACTCATAGTTTTCAATTTGAGAGCGTAATAAAGCACTGATTTCTTCAGCTTTAATGGCCATCTATGTCACTCCTTAATAATTATTTCATTTGATGAAATGATTTTGTTAATTGATTTAAATCATTCTGAATCGAGCCGTCGTAAACTTTCGTACCTATCGTTACACGAACACCGCCAATTAAAGAATCATTTATTTCATTTTCTAAAATTAATTTCTTTAAACCTGTACGCTTAATAAAAACTTTCCCTATTTCATCTAATTCTTCGTTAGATAACGGATAGACAGATTCAACTTTCATTAAATCTTGACTATGTACTTGATTATAAATATTTCTATAATCTATAAAAACACTAGGAATTAAAGACAATTTGTTGTTATTAGCTAATAAGAATAATGTGTTCATTAAAGGTTTAGATACGCCTTTGAATACATTTTCAACTAAAGCTTGTCTGTCTTCTTGAGCTAACTTTGGATTATAATCTATAGCCTTAATTTCATCTAGATTTGGTTTCACACTATTTTCTAGGGTTTCGAGTTCGTTTAATATTGTGTCTTCTATGTTATGTTCTTCTGCTACATCATATAAAGCTTGGGCATATTTTTGACTTATATTCGCCATTATTTTTCCCCTGCCTCTTTAATGTATTTTTCAACAAGTTCTTTTTGATCTTGTTCAGAAATCTCTTTATTAATTACTTTAGAAGCTATTAATACAGAAAGTTCAGATACACGATTATTAATATCAGCAATTGCTCTTTGTTTCTCTTGCTGAATCTCTGCTTGTGCTGATTGAATTAACCCATTTGCTTTAACATTTGCATCACTTATAATTTGCTCTTGTTGTACTTTAGCTTGATGTTTTGCATCATCAAGAATTGTTTGTACTTCTTCTTGAGTCTTTTTAAGGATGTCTCTATTTTCTTCTTCTAATTTTTTTGCATTTACCTTTGCTGCTTGAGCGTCATCAATATCTTTATTGATAGTTTCTTCACGTTCATCCATTATGGATTTCAATGGTCCCCAAGCATATTTCTTTAATAAAGCTAACAGGATTAAAAACGTGATTAATGTGAATAAAGCTGTTCCCCATTCAACGCCACTGCCTGTTGCACCTAAAACCAATACGTTATGATCCACTGCCAATTACACTCCTTTCATTGCAAGTCAAGGTTCTAACACCTCATAAATGAATGGCGAAATCCTTTTTAGATAGACTCCGCCTGTTCTAAAAATATGTTAGCTTATCGGTTCATTACCATGAATGCTACTACAACTGCAATGATAGGTAGGGCTTCAACTAAACCAACACCGATAAACATAATTGTCATTAATGGACCACGTGCTTCTGGTTGACGTGCAACACCTTCAACTGTTCTTGAAACGATAAGACCGTTACCAATACCTGCTCCTAATGCTGCTAAACCGATTGCGATTGCCGCTGCTAATACACCTAAACTCATTATAATTTTCCTCCTAGAATTAAAAATATTAATTGTTTTTTAAATTTTATATTAATGATCTTCTGCCACTTTGTGGGACATATAAACCATTGATAACATTACAAATATGTACGCTTGAATTGAACCTATAAAAATTGAGAATGCTTGCCATACCATAGCAGGTAAAAATGCGCCTAAAACTCCTAAAGCGCCGCCAGCAGCTAAAGTACCTAGTAAACCTAATAATACTTCACCTGCAAATATATTACCGTACAAACGTAGACCAAGCGTCAATGTTGAAGCAAATTCTTCAACAATTTTGAATGGCACCATTAAAGCTACCGGTTGAACGAACGATTTTAAATATCCACTCGTTCCACGCATTTTCACACCGTAGAAGTGTGTGAGCAATACCATTAAAGTAGCTAATGTTAATGTCACAGTAGGATCTGCTGTTGGTGATTTCCACCATAATGTGTGTCCTACAACAATTGAGAATGGAAGTCCTAACATATTAGAAACAAAAATAAATAATATTAATGTTACTGCAAGGAAATGGAATTTCCCTCCCTCTTTCCATGCCATATTACTTTGAATGATGCCTTTAACGAAGTCAAAAATCCATTCAATAAAGTTTTGAGCACCAGAAGGTCTTACTTTTAAATTTCTAGTACAAGCTACAGCTATCGCAAAAACGATAATTGCTGAAACTACTATCATTAAGACACTTGAAAGATTGAATATTAAGTCAAACCCTCCAAAATTGATGGACCACAAAGGTGATTCGTGTTCCATATTTTCACCTCTTTTCACAATTTTAATTATTTAATCGAGATTTTTGAGTGACCTAAACATGATTAACACATATGCAATCATCAGCCCTACTAAAATTCCGATAATATCAACAATTATTGGATATTTAAGCCAGAAACAACATGCAACAATAGTTACAAGGTACCTTACCCAGTTTCCAGTTGATAATTGTAATGATTCAGCATTTTTTGCTCGATTGAGGTAAACTTCCCATGAAAACAAGTTAACAGCTGATGCTATTGTTCCAATTATTAGTCCTAAAATGAACTCATGTTTCAAGAAGAAATAAACGACAACTAGAAAAATAACGAAGAAAATAAAATACTGTAAATAAGACTTGAAAAAGCCCTTGAAATCAAACATGCAGCTGAAACTCCTTTAATTAGTTGTATATCTTTGAAAACCGTTTCATCACACAATTTTCATGATAATATAGTGGCCTTATAGTGTCAATGCTATGTCAAAAATAGAAAACAAATTTTTGTCATTTTTTTGTCACAGAATTGACACAAACCACTTCTAACTTATTTTGTTTTGAACGGTGCAGGTGCTTCAGTCAAAATATCAAAATAATACTTAATATTTTCACATATTCTCTTAGATGCTAAGCCATCACCATATGGATTTTGAGCAATGCTCATGCTTTCATATGAAGATTGATCATTTAATAGTTTTTTCGTTTCGTTGTAGATATCCTCTTCTTCTACGCCAACTAGTTTTAACGTACCAGCTTCCACCCCTTCTGGGCGCTCAGTTGTATCTCTCAATACAAGGACTGGCTTCCCAAGTGAAGGTGCTTCTTCTTGTACACCGCCAGAATCAGTAAGAATCAAATGAGAATTTGCCGCAAAGTTATGAAAATCAATAACTTCTAATGGCTCTATTAGTTCGATACGATTATGATCACTTAATAATTGTCCAGCTATATCTCTGACCTTTGGATTTTTATGCATTGGGTATACAACGACAACATCTTCATGCTCTTCAACAATACGTCTAACAGCTTTGAAGATATTTTCCATTGGTTTACCAATATTTTCGCGTCTATGCGCTGTTAACAACACGATGCGTTTATCTTTATGGCGGTTAATGATTTCACTTTCGTAATTTTCACTAACCGTTGTTGATAATGCATCAATAGCTGTATTACCTGTAACAACAATAGATTCGTCTTTTTTATTTTCTTGAAGTAAATTATGTTTAGACTGATCAGTTGGTGAGAAGTGTAAATCAGCAAGGACCCCCGTCATTTGTCGATTCATTTCTTCTGGGAATGGAGAATACTTATTCCAAGTTCTTAAGCCTGCTTCAACGTGTCCAATTGCGACTTCGTTATAAAAAGCAGCTAAGCTACCAGCAAAAGTAGTAGTTGTATCTCCATGTACCAATATCATATCTGGTTTCGCTTCTTGAATAACACTTTCAAGTCCACCTAGCACTCTAGAAGTTACTTCAGAAAGTGTTTGCCCTTGTTTCATGATATTCAAATCATAATCTGGTGTGATATCAAATGTTTCAAGAACTGAGTCCAGCATTTCTCTATGTTGTGCAGTCACAACTACAATTGGTTGTAACTCCGGATCATTTTTCAGTTCTGAAACCAAAGGTGCCATTTTAATAGCTTCAGGTCGCGTACCAAATATCGTCATAATTTTCTTCATTGTAATAAAATCCTCCTATTATTATTTAGTGCCAAACAGACGGTCGCCTGCATCACCAAGTCCTGGTGTAATGTATGCATGCTCGTCTAATTTTTCATCTAAAGCGGCAATATATATATCTACATCTTCATGTGCTTCTTGTAGTGCCTTAACCCCTTCAGGTGCAGCAACTAATCCCATAAAGCGGATTTTAGTAGCGCCACGATTTTTTAATGATTGAATAGCTTCAATCGCAGATGCACCTGTAGCAAGCATAGGATCTACTACAATAATTTCACGTTCTTCAATATCTTGAGGTAACTTAACAAAATACTCTATTGCTTCAAGTGTTTCTGGGTCACGATATAAACCAACGTGGCCAACTCTCGCAGCAGGTACAAGTTTCATAATACCGTCTGTCATACCAAGACCAGCACGTAAAATAGGAATGAGCGCTAATTTCTTACCTGATAATCTTTGCGCTGTCATTTTTGTAACAGGTGTTTCAATTTCTACGTCTTTTAAATCAAAATCTCTTGTAACTTCATAAGCCATAAGCATGCCTACTTCGTCAACAAGCTCTCTAAATTCCTTTGTTCCAGTTTTTTTATCACGAATATAGCTCAATTTATGTTGAATGAGCGGGTGATTAAAAACATGTACTTTACCCATAAGGCAATCCTCCAATAACTATTATTTGTTGTAAAGTGGGAACTTAGAAGTTAATGATAATACACGTTCATGTGCTTCTTTTAATGTTGTTTCATCTTCAGGATTTTTTAGCACTGTCGCCATTATTCTACCAACTTCTTCCATTGCACTTTCATCAAATCCACGAGATGTAACAGCTGGTGTACCTAATCGAATACCACTTGTTACGAAAGGCTTTTCTTGATCAAATGGTATTGTATTTTTATTACAAGTTATGCCTACTTCATCTAAAGCATTTTCAGCAACTTTCCCTGTAATACCAAGAGAACCTTTAACATCGACACAGATTAAATGGTTATCTGTTCCACCAGATACAATACGTAAACCTTCTTCTTCTAGTGTAGCAGCTAACTTTTGAGCATTCTTAATCACTTGTTTTTGGTAATCTTTAAATTCTGGTTCTAATGCTTCACCAAATGATACAGCTTTACCTGCAATGACATGCATTAATGGACCACCTTGGATACCAGGGAAAATGATTTTATCGATTTCTTTAGCATATTCTTCTTTACAGAAAATCATGCCACCACGAGGCCCTCTAAGTGTCTTGTGCGTCGTAGTTGTAACAAAGTCAGCATATTCTACTGGGTTTTGGTGTAAACCAGCAGCAACTAAACCAGCGATATGAGCCATATCTACCATTAATTTAGCGCCTACTTCATCTGCAATTTCTTTGAAACGTTTAAAATCAATTCCTCTTGGATAAGCAGAAGCACCAGCAACTATTAATTTTGGTTGAGTTTCTTTAGCTACTCTTAAAACTTCATCATAGTCAATTTGTTCATTTTCTTTAGACACGCCATACTCTACAAAGTTATATAGTTTACCACTAAAGTTAACTTTAGCTCCGTGAGTTAAATGTCCACCATGACTTAAATTCATTCCAAGTACAGTATCACCTGGTTCTAAAGCAACAAAATACACAGCCATATTTGCTTGTGAACCAGAATGTGGTTGTACGTTAACATGGTCTCCACCGAAGATTTCTTTTGCGCGTTCTCTCGCTATATCTTCTACGATATCAACATGCTCACAACCACCATAATAACGACGACCAGGGTAACCTTCTGCGTATTTATTAGTTAATACAGAACCTTGAGCTTCCATCACCGCTTCAGAAACAAAGTTCTCAGACGCGATTAATTCTATGTTGTTATTTTGTCTGTCGAACTCTTTTTCCATTGCTTCGAAAAGTTTTTCGTCTTGCTTTTTAATAAATGACATGTACAATCCCTCGCTTTTAAGAATTTAATACTTTGCTCTTTCACCGCCAATTAATTTTGGACGGCTTGTTGCTACTGTTACTACTGCTTCACCGATTTGTCTAGTTTCAACTGATATCGGTACTGCTACATGCTTAATATGCATACCAATTAATGTTTGACCAATATCAATACCTTTATCGCATTTGATATGTTCAACTAATACAGGATCATCCATATGTTGATATGCATAGGTTGATAAGCTGCCTCCAGCATTCCGTTGTGGAACAACAGAAACCTCAGTCATTAAGTAGGGATCAAACAGTTCGCGTTCGATTGTAATAGCTCGATTTATATGTTCACAACCTTGAAATGCAAAATGAACACCTGTCTCTTTATGTATTGAATCAAGCGTTTCATACAATTCTTTCGCAATCTCTGCTGAACCATTCGAGCCTATTTTTGCCCCTCTAATCTCTGAAGTAGAACATCCTATAATACATAGTTCATTTTCAGTAAAAAATTGTTTAGACTTAAGCTCATTAAATAATTGTATTAAACTATCTTTCATGAACAATCACCTTCAATTTTATCTATGCGTTTTTGATGTCTACCGCCTTCGAACTCGCTCGTCAACCAAGTTTTGACGATGAGAAGTGCTAATCCTTCACCGATGACACGTTGGCCTAATGCTAATACATTTGAATCATTGTGTTGTCTTGTTACTTCCGCAGTAAAAACATCATGCACAAGTGCACAACGTACCCCTTTTACTTTATTAGAAGCAATCGACATACCAATGCCAGTTCCACAAATTAAAATACCTTTATCGAAATTACCATTTGCTACATTTTCTGAAACAGGTTTAGCATAATCTGGATAATCCACTGATTCATCTTTATGTGTTCCAAAATCTTTATATTCAATGTTCATTTCTTCTAATAATTTTTTAATTGCTTCTTTGTATTCAAAGCCTCCATGGTCTGCTGCAATAGCTACTTTCATCTTCCCACCTCCCAATTTGTTTATACTTTCATATTATAACGTATTTTTCATGCGTGATATAGCTATTATACAAATTATTTGTATTCTTAATTACTCTGTAATAATTCGATTATCAATTTCTTAATTTCTTCATAAGTATTTCTATACACACCTATTTGCTGTCCAATTGGATCTACTACGTCTCCAGCTTTTCCACTCGTATAATGTTTTAATGAATCAATATTTTTATGTTCATACATGGATTGCAATATCGATTTGTGATTTTCTGTCATAGTCAAAATTAAATCTGCATCTAAATCTGCATCGCTAAATTGTTGCGCTGATTCAGGAATCGGTAAATTATTTTCCAATATAATATCCATTGATTGTTGAGATATCGGTGCACCGTTAAATGCTGAAATACCTCTCGAATGTATTTCGTAATCAGGCATCAAATCTTTAGCTATAGCTTCTGCTAATGGACTTCTACAAGTATTACCTGTACATACAAATATTATTTTCACAATTCATCTTCCCCTTTAAATCTATGTCCGCTTGCTTTATCTATTCTATTCATTAATGCAACAGTTTGATCTGTTCGTTCATAACCATTTATCAATATATGTTCAATATCATTTAATTGGTCTGCGATTCTTAATGCATCGTATAAATCATGATGAGCACCTTTAATATCATTTTTATTTTTTCCTAAAGGAATAAATTTAATGTTTTCAGGAACTAAATGCTCTATGCTCCTTGGACCAATAAAAGCTAGTTTTTTACTATTTAATAAATTAAGATCGAGCGGTTTTGTTATACCACCCTCTATTAACGTTACTGGTTGAGAAGGTGCATAGTGCTGATATTTCATTCCTGGGGCAATTGGTTTATTTATATCTATTTTTTTATCTATAATACTATTCGGCAAAACCTCATTAATCATTTCAACAGTTATAGACCCTGGTCTTGCTATTTTAAAAGGAAAAGTCGTACAATCTATTACTGTACTTTCTATTCCTTCATCTATATCTTCAGCTTGTATAATTCCATAAATCCTCGTATTTAAGTCATGTTTTACATGTTCAAATTTTGTAGGCGAAGGTCTCCCACTTAAATTTGCACTTGGAGCTGCAATTGGTAAATTGACTAATTGCAAAATCTCTCTTCCAATAGCATGACTAGGCATTCTTACAGCAACTGAATTCAACCCTCCCGTTACTCTATCATCTAAATATCCTGACTTATATGGAACGATAAATGAAATTGGACCTGGCCAAAAAGCATCCATCAACAATTCTGTTTCTTCTGAGATATTTTCAGTAAAATCTTTTAATTGATTTTTATTATGAATATGAACGATAAGTGGGTTATCAGATGGACGACCCTTAGCTTTATAAATATTTTTAATTGCTTCTTCGTCTTTTGCATTTGCTCCTAATCCATATACTGTTTCCGTCGGCAAAGCTATAAGTTGATTTTGACGGTAACCATCTATAATCTGATTGATGTGTGGATAACTAGCTAAGTTATGAACAAACTTACGCACATCCCAAACATATGTTTCCAAGGCTATACTTCCCTTCCTCATCGTATTTACTGTATACAAATAAAAGTTATACACATTTTGTGGATAACTCAACCCTTTTGTGCATAACTTATTAACAACCCATCCAATTAAATTGTATCATACGATTCTTTTGATTTATATCTTTGATAATTGCCAAATTTTTAACTTTATAGTGTTCATGAATATATGATTTTAAAATTTCACCTTGTAAATGACCGATTTCAAATATGACTAGTCCATCTTTTTTCATCACTTTATCTAAATCATTTAGTATGCGTTTGTAAATAGCTAAACCATTGTTTTGTGTGAATAAAGCAAGGTGTGGTTCATATTCCAGTACGGTTTCTGACATTTCTACTTTTTCTTCGTAGCTTATATAAGGTGGGTTTGATAAAAGTACATCGACTTTAATGCCATTATTAATCAGAGGTTTCAAAGCATCGCCTTGAAGAAACTCAATTTCTGCTTGATTTAATCGAGCATTTTCTTTCGCGACTTTTAATGCATCATCGCTAATATCAGTTGCAATAACATTTAAATTAGTACGCTCCTTCTTTAAGCTAATTGCAATAGCCCCTGTGCCTGTTCCAATATCGCAAACTGTTTGTTCGTGTTGATTTATAGTATTTAATGTTCGCAAAACTAATTCCTCAGTTTCAGGTCTAGGGATTAGTACATCATTATTTACTATAAATTTTCGTCCATAGAACTCAGCAAATCCAACGATGTACTGTACGGGTTCCCCTAAATACATTCGTTCTCTATAAATCAAAAATTTCTTAAGTATATTATCTGGTACTGGCTCTTGTTGTTTTAAAAGGATTTGTGTTCTGGACAAACCAGATATGTCTTCTAATAGCCAATCAGCACGAGAAGTTTCTAACCCTCGTGCTGATAAAGCTTTATATGTTTCAGTTAATAATGTATGAAAATTATAATTCTCCATTGTTTAAATCTTCCAATTTCTCTGTTTGTTCATGCATCGTTAACGCATCTATAATTTCACCAATTTTACCGTCCATTATTTGATCTAATTTTTGAATTGTTAAACCTATGCGATGGTCAGTAACTCTGTTTTGTGGGTAATTATATGTTCTAATACGTTCAGAACGGTCACCTGTCCCAACAGCTGATTTCCTTTTTTCAGCATATTTGGCATGTTCTTCACGAACCATCATATCAAAAACTCTTGCTTTTAATACTTTTAGTGCTTTTTCACGGTTTTTAATTTGTGATTTTTCAGAAGATGTTGCAATAATACCTGTAGGTACGTGTGTAATTCGCACAGCTGAGTCAGTCGTGTTAACGTGCTGACCACCTGCACCACTTGAACGATAAGTTTCAATTTTCAAATCTTCACTACGAATATCAACTTCCACGTCTTCAGCCTCTGGTAATATAGCAACAGTCGCAGTTGAAGTATGAACTCTACCACCCGATTCAGTTTCTGGAACACGTTGCACACGGTGTGCACCATTTTCATATTTTAATTTACTAAACGCACCTGTCCCTTGAACAGAAAAACTGATTTCCTTATAACCACCATGATCGCTTGGGTTTTCTTCTACTACGTCTATTTTGTATCCTTCCATTTCAGCAAAACGAGAATACATTCTAAATAAATCTCCAGCAAATATTGCAGCTTCATCTCCACCTGCTGCACCACGTATCTCAACGATTACGTTCTTCTCATCATTTGGATCTTTCGGAATAAGTAAGAACTTCAACTCTGACTCTAATTCTGGGATGCGATCAGTTAAACTGTTAATTTCATCTTTTAACATTTCTTGATCGTCTTTGTCATCTGTTTCTTCTAGCATTACTTTCGCGTCTTCGATATCAGTTTTCACTGATTTATATGTTCGATAAACGTCTACTGTTTTTTGTAAATCAGATTGTTCTTTAGAGTATTCTCTAAGCTTATCCGTATCAGATACAACATCAGGATCACTCAATAGTTCGTTAAGTTGTTCATATCTATTTTCTACGATTTCTAATTGATCAAACATTTATATCACTCCTTGTTTCTGTTCTTATAATATGATGATCCCTACATCTCGGTTCATAACTTTCATCTGCCCCTACTAAAATAATAGGATCATTAATATGAGCGGGTTCCCCGTTAATAAGCCTTTGTGTGCGACTGGAAGGTGATCCACAAACAGCACAAACAGCCTGTAATTTAGTTACGATTTCAGCGACTGCCATCATTTCAGGCATAGGTTCAAAGGGTACACCTTTGAAATCCATATCCAGTCCTGCTACAACTACACGATAGCCTTCTTCGGCTAATTTTTGTGCAACTGCAACGATTTCATTGTCAAAAAATTGAACTTCGTCAATACCAATTATATCAATACCTTGTAAATCGTGCTTTAAAATTTCACTTGAATGTTCAATACTTATAGCATCTAATTGATTACCGTTATGAGACACGACTGCTTGTTCACTATAACGATTGTCGATAGCCGGTTTAAATACTTTAACATCTTGTTTAGCATACAAACCTCTTCTGAGCCGTCTAATTAGTTCTTCAGATTTACCACTAAACATACTTCCGCAAATACATTCTATCCAACCGGAATGGTAATTTTCGTACATATTACTTGTCCACCTTTTTCAACATAATCGCTTAATTATATCATATTATAAATTTCTGTTCTTAATTTTTACAAAAAAAAGCACCCTTTAAAAAAGGATGCTTGATGCGCTTCATGATTAGTTGTTTGATTTGAAACCAAATTTTTTGTTGAAGCGTTCCACACGACCATCCGCAGATGCGAATTTTTGACGTCCAGTATAGAATGGATGTGAATCAGAAGAGATATCTAAACGGATAACTGGGTATTCGTTGCCATCTTCCCATTCCATTGTTTCACTAGAAGTACGAGTAGAACCACTTAAAAATTTGAAGTCTGTAGTCGTATCTAAAAAGATTACTTTATGATACTCTGGATGAATTCCTTGTTTCATTTCTTTCAGCTCCTTTGCCCTGAACCATCTGGAACAGAGTTTATTTGTGACTTATTCACTCAATACTTACATATTATATATGTTGAGTAATTAAATTGCAACCTTAAATTTTATATGATGGACTTGCCAGTTTTAGCACTTTCTAACATAGATTTTCTTAAAACTTCAAAGAACTCTTCATTAGTTTTTGTGCGTTTTAATTTTCTTATAAAACGTTCTGCAAAATCATTTTGGTCCGTAAATAGGTTTCTTAACTGCCATACCATTTCTAATTCTTTTGGATCAAGTAACAATTCTTCTTTACGTGTTGAACTTCTTCTTATGTCAATTGCAGGGAATACTCGTTTCTCTGATAATTTACGATCTAAATGAAGTTCCATGTTACCTGTACCTTTAAATTCTTCATAAATCATATCATCCATGCGTGAACCAGTTTCAACAAGTGCAGTTGCTAAAATTGTTAAACTACCACCCGCTTCAATATTTCTTGCAGCGCCGAAGAAATGTTTAGGTCTGTGTAAAGATGCTGGATCTAAACCACCGGATAAAGTTCTACCACTTGGTGGAATAACTAAGTTATATGCACGTGCTAATCTCGTTAATGAATCCATTAAAATGATTACGTCTTCACCAATTTCAACAAGCCGCTTAGCGCGTTCTAATAACAACTCAGCTACTTTGACATGGTGTTCTGGTGGCTCATCAAAAGTAGAATTCACTACTTCTGCTTGTTCTACAGATCTCTCAATATCTGTAACCTCTTCAGGTCGTTCTCCAATTAATAATACAAATAATTTCGCATTAGGTTGATTTATTGCAATAGCATTAGCGATTTCTTTTAATAATGATGTTTTACCTGCTTTAGGAGGGGCAACTATCATTCCACGTTGTCCAAGACCAATTGGTGTAATTAAATCCATAATTCTTGTTGAATAATTTTTTTCTGTTGTTTCTAATTGGATACGTTCTTGTGGGTATAAAGGGGTTAACGCTTGAAAGTGTGGTCTTTTTTTAACTTCTTCTGCATTTTGATCATTCACAAAATCTACTTGTAATAGACCGTAATACTTTTCATTTTCCTTAGGTTTTCTAACTTTACCAGTTACTTTATCACCTTTTTTTATTTCAAAACGTCTTATTTGGCTAGCTGAGATGTAAATATCTTTCTCACCTTTAGAGTAGTTAACTGTTCTTAGGAAACCATATCCATCAGGTTGTATGTCATCTAAAATGCCTTCCATATAATAGTTTCCGTCTTTCTCCATTTGTGCTTCCATAATGGCTAAGACAAGTTCTTTTTTATTTAATTTACTATAGCTACTGATTTTGAGTTCTTTAGCCTTAGATGTTAATTCTTTAGTTGTATAATTCTTGTATAATTCGTGAAACGATTCATACTGAGGACTTGTTCTGACTCTTTCTGCCATGATATTGACACCCATTTCTTAAAATCTATTTATTACTTTTACCCAGATTTACAATCTGCCATTAAACTATAGCATTTTTTTACGTTTAAGACAAAATATGTTGTGAACTTTAATTAAAAAATACTTTTATATGGTAAAATATACCTAAACATCTATATTTATCTCTTTTTATAGTAAAATTATACTAAAATTTGTTACTTCAATCGTAAAAATAGCTTAAAACATCAAGGAATAATACATTATTTTTGTAATTATAACTTAATTATACAATGTGAATTTACTCAATTTTGAACGTTAGTAGTTGTTAATTTCCAAATCCTAATTACTATTTATTAAAAAACCAGCAACTTTCTATTTTGATTAAGAAAGTTGCTGGTTTTAATATTCACAGGAATAATTTATCCTGTATCATTTTTATAATACTTATTTAAAGTAGCCTGGTATTGCTTTGACTTCTAGGAATTCTTCTATACCATAGTCTCCCCATTCTCTACCAATACCTGATTGTTTATAACCACCGAATGGTAAGTCAGGTTTTCTACCTGCGTCATTTAACTCGACAGTTCCTGCTTCGATTGATCTAGCTACTTTTCTAACTTGATCTGTATCATTACCATAAACATAAGCTGCTAATCCGTATACTGTATCATTAGCAATTTCAATTGCTTCATCTAAATCTTTATAGGTAATGATTGTACCTACCGGACCGAATATTTCTTCTTGAGCAATTGTCATATCGTTTTTAACATCTGTAAACAATGTCGGTTTTATGAAATAACCTTTTTCTAGTCCTTCAGGTTTGCCTACTCCACCTGCTGCTAGTGTTGCGCCTTCATCGATACCTTTTTGAATATAACTTTGTACTGTATCAAATTGTTTTTTAGAAATAACTGGACCAATATCTTGTCCTTTTTCTCTAGGATTACCAACTTTTACATTGTTTATAGCTTTTGTTGCAGCTTCTATAAATTCATCTTTAATACTTTCAGGTATAATTGTACGAGTTGCTGCTGTACAAACTTGACCAGTATTTAAAACAAATTTAGCTACTGCTCCTTTAGCTGCTTTTTCGACATCAACATCATCTAAAATAACTAATGGTGATTTACCACCTAATTCTAATGAAACTTTCTTGAAGTCTTGTGCAGCTTTTTCCATAATTTTTCTACCAGTTGGGCCTGAACCTGTAAATGACATCATGCGAACATCTGGATGCTCACTTAATGGATTACCTACACCTTCACCATCGCCATTTACTAAGTTGAATACACCTTTTGGCACTCCAGCTTTTTCAAATATTTCAGCTAAAATGATAGCTGCAAACGGCGTTTCTTCTGATGGTTTTAACACTACAGGTGAACCTGCTGCAAAAGCACCAGCTAATTTTAATGATGTTTGGTTAGTTGGGAAGTTCCATGGTGTAACTAAACCTGCAACACCAATACCTTCTTTAACAACTAAGTCATCACCACGACGTTCTTCAAATTCTATTCTATCTATCGCTTTACTTGCTTCTCTAAAATGATTTAATCCCATTTGATAATGAACTGATTCTGATTTTTCTATCGGTGAACCAAGTTCATCTGTCATTGCATCTATTAAATCTTCTTTTCTATTTTCATACTCATCAGCAATTCTTTCTAATAATGCTTTTCTTTCTTCTACTGATGTGTTTCTAAATTTTACATATACACTTTTTGCTGCTGCTACAGCATCGTCAACATCTTCTTTGTTACCTGCAGCAATCTTACCTGCAACTTCTTCAGTTGCTGGATTGATTACGTCAAGAGTTTGACCACTATGACTATCTACCCATTCGCCATTAATATATTGCTTTACATCTTGTCTCATATATTATCTTCTCCTTTATAGTCATTACATTATTTATTATAGTATGTTATACCCACTTTTTTAAAATAATGTGTTTATAGAAATAAAAAAGAAGTAGGACAGAAATCTAATTTTCCAATCAGATTCCTGTCCTACTCCTATTTTCGTATCTTAAACTTAAATAATTTTTAGATAAGTTTATAAAACAAAACACTGTTTTATGAATGGTTTTCCTCTAGTTCTACATTGCGTTGCGCCCACTCTTCTAATGGGACAAGTGCTTGCGCTAATTCGTAACCTTTGTTAGTAAGATGATATTCAACTGATAGAGGTGTTGTTGTCACAACTTTCTTTTCTACTAATCCCCATTCACTTAATTCAGTTAGTTTGAGGGATAAAGCTCTTGGTGTAATACGTTTCAAATCTCTCTTCATATCAGAAAAATGAGCTGCTTTGTCATTACAACGAGATAAATAATTGAGTATTAAACCATTCCAACTACGCCCGATAACTTTAAAAGTTTCTTCTAAGTATGGACACATTTCCATGTTACTCACCTCTTTTACTTCATACTCCTATATTACTACATTTTATATATAAAGTATATATTTTATACTCAAACTTCTTCAGTCCAAATATCTGCCCCTAAATGTTTTAATTTGTCTACTATACCACTATAACCTCTATAAATATGGTTAACATTATATACAGTTGTAACGTCTTCAGCAATTAATCCCGCAATTAATAATGATGCACCCGCTCTCAAATCACTAGCAGCCACACTGGCACCTGTAAGCTTTGATGGATAATATATAGCTGTTCCGTTTTCTAAATTAACTTTTGCTCCCATTCGCAATAATTCATCAACATGTTTAAACCTTGCTGGGTAAATTGTTTCTACTACTTTACTTTGTCCTTTTGCTTTTAATAAAAGCGGTGTGAATGGTTGTTGTAAATCAGTAGCAAAACCTGGGTAAACTGATGTTTGAATGTCTACAGGTTTATATTCATCCCTACCTCTAATAATGATAGAGTCTTCTCCTAATTCAATCTCAGTGCCCATTTCTTTTAATTTCGCAATCAGAGGTTCTAAATGTAGAGGGATGATGTTTTCAATCAATACTTCTTCTCCCATAGCAGCTGCTGCACACATATATGTTCCAGCTTCTATTCTATCAGGAATAATTGAGTGATTAGTTCCATGTAAATTCTCGACACCTTCAATTTTTAAAGTATCAGTACCTGCGCCTCTAATTTTTGCACCCATATTGTTTAACAACGTAGCAACATCTACTATTTCAGGTTCTTTAGCAGCATTTTCTATAACTGTTTTACCTTTAGCTAAGCATGCAGCTAACATGATATTAATAGTTGCTCCAACACTTACAACGTCCATGAAAATTTTTGCTCCAGTTAATTCTTCAGCAATTAAATACATAGCACCTTGTTCATTCGTTACCTTAGCACCTAAAGCTTCAAACCCTTTAATATGTTGATCGATTGGTCTCGGACCAAGCGGACAACCTCCTGGCAAACCAATTACACACTTTTTAAAACGTCCAAGCATTGCACCCATCATATAATAAGAAGCTCTTAATGATTGAACTTTATTATTAGGTAATGGTAGATTAACCGCATCACTTGAATCAACAACGATTTGATCACCATTTAATTCAGTTTTTATATTTAAATCTCCAAGCAGGCTCATTAATGTCTTAACATCTGAGATATCTGGCAAGCCGTCTAGAGTTACAACATCATTGGCCATTAAACTAGCAGGTATTAATGCAACCGCACTATTTTTGGCACCACTAATTTGGACTTTGCCATTTAGTTTTTTTCCGCCTTTGATTTTTATTACTTCTTGAGACATATGTTTACTCCTTTACTTCATCGTCTTAGAGAATGCATACTCTCTCAACATGAATAATATGATAATTAATTCCATTATATACTATTCAATAACATAAACGCAAAAACGTAAAAAGTAAATAGTAAGAAATAAATTCATAAAAAAAAGACCTTGAAAAAGGTCTTTTTTTAAATAAATTAAGCTTGGTTTGAAGTACCAAATTCTTGGATTTTACCTTGTACTGTTGCTTTAATCGCTTCACGAGCAGGTCCTAAATATTTACGTGGATCGTAAACTTCACTGTCGTTGTTTAACACTTCGCGAACTGCTTTAGCAGAAGCTATTTGGTTCTCAGTGTTAACGTTGATTTTAGCTGTACCGTATGAGATAGCTTTTTTGATATCGTGTGTTGGGATACCAGTACCACCGTGTAATACTAATGGTAAACCAGTTGAAGCACCGATTTCTTCCATTTCTTTAAATCCTAAGTTTGGTTCACCTTTGTAAGGTCCATGAACTGAACCTAGTGCTGGAGCTAATGTGTCGATACCAGTTCTTTCAACTAGTTCTTGACATTCTTTAGGGTCAGCATAGATAACACCTTCAGCGATTACGTCGTCTTCTTGTCCACCAACTGTTCCTAATTCCGCTTCAACAGAAACACCGTTAGCGTGAGCATATTCAACAACTTTTGACGTGATTTCAATATTTTCTTCAAATGAATGATGAGAAGCATCAATCATAACTGAAGTGAATCCAGCATCGATTGCTTCTTTACATTTGTCAAAACTTGAACCATGGTCTAAATGAATAGCTACAGGTACTGTAATGCTATAATCTTCAATTAATCCTTCAACCATTTTTACGACAGTTTTGAAACCGCCCATATAACGTGCAGCTCCTTCAGAAACACCTAAAATAACTGGTGCATTTTCTTCTTGAGTAGCTTGAAGAATCGCTTGTGTGAATTCTAAGTTATTTAAGTTGTATTGACCAACTGCATAACTATTTTCTTTCGCTTTAATTAACATTTCTTTCATTGAAACTAAAGGCATTGAGTTTCCTCCTATATGTGCAAGGCACGAATATTTACAAACTAATTATACCAAATTATTTTCATATTTGCATCTTTTGAAAGCCCTATCCTAAATGTTTTCTTACAATTTTCATAACTTCTTCAATTGTAAACGGCTTCATTAATACACCAGTTATATTGTCTTTAGTGAGCGTCTCTATATCTGTAGACGTTTGGAAAGCCGAAATGATATAAACTGGAACATCTGGATTTGTTTCTCTTATTTTAAATAAAACTTTTTCCCCTGATATACCCGGCATTCTTTTATCTATAAATATAAGTTTATATTCATTTTCGAGAAATTTATTTATACCTTCTTGGCCATTTTCAGCTGTATCAACATGATATTGATTTAACTCAAAAATTTCCTTTAATAATTGTCTTATATTTTTTTCATCATCTATAATAAGTACATCCATTGAAGATACCTCGCTTTTTATATAAAATAAATTTATTATCATTTAAAGGAGAATGCAATAGTGCTTAAAATTTTTAATACACAGCTGAACGGCATTTTTAGTAAAATAGATGCACAAGAAGAAGAAATCGCAATTGCTTCACAATTACTTATGCAAGCTGCTGGTGGTGAAGGTAAAATCCATATAAAAACTTTTGATGAGGCCAATCACCTTTCATCATTTATAACAGAAAGCAAAGAAAGTTTGCCTCAATCTCAAACAATGTCTTCATTAACAGATATAGATTCCATCGATACAACGGATCGCGCTTTATTAATTGCGCCATTCTTTACTGATGAATTAAATACTTGGATAGAGAAATTAACTGATAAAGATGTTGATTTTGTTGTTATAGCGAATAAAGACAAAGAAAATAAGGCCCACGAAACTTTAATGCATTATATTGATTTATGTACACCACGACCAATCGTACCTACAGCTGATTACAGCAAAATTATAACACCACATATGATGGCAATAAATTACATACATTATATCATGTATGCTGAAATGTATGAGATTACTCAAGACTTAAATGAAGAAATATAATAAGCAAATGTTGCTAGACAAGTGCCACGTGCAACATAGAGCGTCAGAATGTTGCTAGACAAGTGCCACGTGCAACATAGAGCGTCAGAATGTTGCTAGACAAGCGTCACGTGCAACTTAGAGCGTCAGAATGTTGCTAGACAAGTGTCACGTGCAACATAGAGCGTCAGAATGTTGCTAGACAAGTGTCACGTGCAACATAGAAGACCAGAATGTTGCTAGACGAGGTCCACGTGCAACATAAATTCTCCTTATTGACAAAACTATCGAGAAAAGTCAATAAGGCCCTCGTTATTGACACGTTTGGTGAGAAAAGACAATAACTTGCCCGATACAACCTAAAACTGAGAATCCTTAAAAAAGAAGAGTCTGGGACATAAATACTTGTCCCAGACTCTCTTTAATTTAAAACCTATAATTATTGTTGATGATTAATACTTGCTTCTACAAATCCATGGAATAATTTTTGTGGACGTGTAGGACGAGATATAAATTCTGGGTGGAATTGACATGCTACAAACCATGGATGATTTTCTAATTCTACAATTTCTACTAATCTTCCATCTGGGCTTGTACCAGAGAATCTCATACCGTTTGCTTCTAATTTTTCACGGTAATCGTTATTGAACTCATAACGATGACGGTGTCTCTCTTCTACTTCTGTTTCGCCATATACTTTATGTGCAATTGTCCCTTCTTCGATTTTACATGGATAAATGCCTAATCTTAAAGTACCACCTAAATCTTCAATGTCTTTTTGTTCTGGTAATAAGTCGATGATTGGATAAGGTGTATTTGGATTTAATTCTGCTGAATGTGCATCTTGTAAACCTACTACGTTCCTTGCAAATTCAACTGTTGCTAATTGCATACCTAAACAAATACCTAAATAAGGTACATTGTTTTCACGAGCATATTGAATTGCTAAAATCTTTCCTTCAACACCTCTATCTCCAAAACCACCAGGTACTAAAATACCATCAACATCTGCTAATTCTTCTTTATAATTAGTTGAATCTAAATTTTCAGAGTTAATCCATTTAATTTCAATATCTTTTTTGAAGTCATAACCTGCATGTTTTAAAGACTCAGCTACTGATAAATAAGCGTCTTGTAAACTAACATATTTACCAACTAATCCTATTTTTACAGAACCATCTAGATTACGTACTGTTTCTAGTAATTGATTCCATTCAGTTAATTCTGCTTCTGGTGCTGCATCTAATGATAAGCGATTAATAACGATATCATCCATATGTTGTTCTTGTAATGCAAGTGGGATTTGATAAAGTGTATCTGCATCTCTACATTCTATTACTGATTGTTTCTTAATATCACAGAACAATGCAATTTTATCTCTTAAATCTTCCGTCATTTCATACTCAGTACGAACAACAATTAGATCTGGCTGTATTCCTAAGCCTCTTAGTTCTTTAACACTATGTTGAGTTGGTTTTGTCTTCATTTCACCAGCAGCTTTAATGTATGGAAGTAAAGTACAGTGAATATACATAACGTTTTCTCTTCCAAGATCACTTTTAATTTGTCTAATTGCTTCTAAGAATGGTAATGACTCTATGTCACCTGTTGTACCACCAATTTCTGTAATAACAACATCAGCATTTGTACTTTCACCCGCCATTAACAATCTTGATTTAATTTCATTTGTAATATGCGGTATAACTTGAACAGTACCACCTAAGAAATCCCCACGTCTTTCTTTTTTAAGTACGTGTGAATATACTTTCCCAGCTGTTACGTTTGAATATTTATTTAGATTAATATCTATAAATCTTTCATAATGTCCTAAGTCTAAATCTGTTTCAGCGCCATCTTCTGTTACGAAAACTTCACCATGTTGATAAGGACTCATTGTCCCTGGATCGACATTTAAATATGGATCGAATTTTTGTATCGTTACATTAAGTCCTCTATTTTTAAGTAATCTTCCTAGTGATGCTGCTGTAATACCTTTACCAAGAGACGAAACTACGCCACCTGTAACAAATATGAACTTTGTCATGTCCTTACCTCCATTTGATAATTAAAAAATAAAAAAGCTCCCACTTACATTAATTAAAATGTAAGATGGGAGCTATAGTTTATACGTTTGTCCTATTTAAAGGAGCCCAAATAAAATATTACCATCTTTTAATGAAAAGTCAATTATAATTCTTCTTCTTCCTCTTCTTCCTCGTCGTCGTCTTCTTCCTCTTCTTCGTCAACGACTAGCCCAGCTTCATCTAATTCATCTTCAACTTCTTCATCTTCTGGATCTGCAGGATCATTTAATCCTTCTTCATCATCTTGAGCGATTGTTATATCAACATCTTTAGTTTTATCTTCTTCACCTAATAATGTGATGCCTGTATCTTCTTCATCATCTTCATCTAACACGTTGAATTTTTGAATAGTTGGTGCTATCTTCTCTTCGATATCTTCAACTGAATACCAGTCACGAAGACCCCAAATGTTCTCGCCTACACTTAAAAAGCGTCCATCTGTATTTAAATCTGTATAAAATTGTAGGATACGGTTTTCAATTTCAGAATCTTTATAATTACCGATACGTTTAAACTCATCAACCATGTCATATAAATTTGTTTCTTTGCTATTCTCACTTAAGTAAATATAAGCCATTTCTATAAATGAATGTTCATCGACCATTTCTTTAGTAAAATCTTTTAATTTCATGCTTTACTCTTCCTTTCAACAATCGTACTATTGTCGCGCATTAATATTTATAATCATAACAGTTTACGATTATAATTGACAAGCTGATTTTTAGCAAATGTTTGTTAATAGTTAATATATTTCATCAACTTAATATAATCGTCAGCTTTTTGTATTTCAACAAAGTTCGCTTTGTAACATAATGCTTTTAATTTATTGTTTGAACCAAACAGAGATATGTGCAACTCTTTCTTGTCTGGGAACTTCCTTCTTACGAAAGTACTAAGTTGTCTTAATGCACTTTCAGCTATACCTTCTTTTCTTTCGCTCTCTTCAACTTCTATACTTCGAATATCAAAGTTATCACTTTTATGTTCTAAAACAATAATACCCACTTTTTTATTATCTTTCATTAAATGTATGTTTATAAATTCATTATCGTAGTCATCATCATGTAATTCTAGTTTTAACGAAGATACATACTTAGAATCTAAATCTAAATAATACAATCGTTCTTTGCCAAGTGGTCCTTCTTCTTTAGTTGCGGTATGCATGAAGCCTGCTCTTTCATACAAGTTCCATGCTGCCTCATTTTCAGCATCTACTACTAAAAATAAATGATCAAAATCAGGAAACACTAATTGTACATATTCAGGCAAATTCATCATGATTGTCGTGCCATAACCATTACCTTGATATTTTTCATTGATTGAAAGTGAACGAATATACACAACATTTTCTGGTGTTTCATAACCTTCATGCTGATAATATTTATGTAAAACGAAGAAACCAACTATTTCATTGTCTCGATTAACTACGACATTTGGTCTTCTATCAGAATCTTGTATCGCTTCATCTAGAACTTCTTTAGGTAGTGAAGAATATATTTGTTGACGCTCATTTAATTGAAATTCAGATAGTGCTGTTCTCATACTTTCTTCAAATGGTTTAATAAAAATATCACCGAACTGTTTTTCTTTAATCATTTACGATCCCCCCGTTGATTTAAATATATCATAACCAATTATAAGTTACTTCCGCAATTAAGAACCTTTTATTTATAAAATATGTATGTTATCTCTATAATTTTTAGGGTACTTGAATATAGACTGTTAAAGTTTAAAAAGGGGGAAAACAATGAGTCAGTCGAATGAACAACCAGATAATCAGAGTAACAAAACAACGTTAGTGTTCTGGGTATCCATGTCTATAATCATATTAATCACTTTATTAGCCGGAGTATTTCCTTCAGGCTTTGGAAAGTACGCCAATATTTTATATGGATGGATATCCAATAGTACGGGATGGTTATTCCTTATTATTGTATTTGTTTTAGATATATTTTTAATAGGGTTAGCTATAACTAGATTTGGACGTTTTAAGTTAGGTAGAGATGACGAAGAGCCAGAATTCTCATTCATATCCTGGGTTGGTATGCTGTTTTCTGCAGGCTTAGGTGTAGGTATCGTCTTTTGGGGCGTTGCCGAACCTATGACACATTATTTAAAATCACCTCTTCCTAATGAAGTAGACGGTAGTACATTAGAATCAGCAAGGTTAGCAATGGGATATACATTTTTCCATTGGGGTATATCTCAATGGTCAATCTTTGCTATGGCTGGGCTAATCGTAGCATTCTTCCAATTTAGAAAAAGAAGAAATGGCCTAATTTCTACTGCTATGGAACCAGTATTTGGTGAAGCTTATAAAAAGCCATATAGAAATGTCATTGATGTGTTAGCGATTGTAGCTACTGTTATGGGTATTGCTACTTCCATCGGTTTAGGTATTATGCAAATCGGTGGAGGGCTTAATCATGTATTTGATATACCCAACAATAATTGGACTAAAATTATTATTACTATCATTATGACATTAATTTTCCTAGGATCTGCCGCTTCAGGCTTGAACAAAGGCGTAAAATGGTTAAGTAATTCAAACATTTTTATATGTTTTGCATTACTAGTATTCATTCTAATTTTAGGACCAACACAATTTATATTTGAAACATTCACAGTTGCAATTGGCGATTATATCACGAATTTTGTTCAATATAGTTTAAGATTAAATCCATATGAAGGAGATAATTCTTGGATACAACAATGGACAGTGTTCTATTGGGCATGGGTGATTGCATGGTCTCCATTTATAGGTGGATTTGTAGCTCGTGTTTCACGTGGTAGAACAATACGCGAATTTGTAATCGGTGTTCTAATTATACCACCACTTATCTCAATGAGTTGGATTGCGACATTCGGTGGAACAGCAATGTATCTTGTTATCAATAAAGGTGCAAGTATAGCAGAAGATGTTAAAGGTGATTACACAGTAGCACTCTTCTCATTATTATCACACTTCCCTCTATACGAGTTCACAAGTATACTAGCGATTATTTTAATTTTCTTATTCTTAGTTACGAGCGCTGATTCAACTACATTTATTCTTTCAAGTATGTCGGACAGAGGCTCAATTACACCACCATTCAAATACAAATTAGTTTGGGGTATACTGATTGGTGCTATATCAGTCGCAATGACGTTAGCAGGTGGTTTAGAAAGCTTACAAACTGCTTCCATCGTCGCCGGTCTTCCATTCGCATTCATACTCTTTATGATGATATTCTCTATCATGAAAGCATTGCGAAGAGAGCCTACTAAGCATTTCAAAATGACTTATATCGATGACGACACAGATTTTTCTAAATCATTAGAAGAACGTGAAGACGAAGAAAATAAAAAATAAAAAATATATACACTTTCACATAGAAAATTTGAATTTCTAAGTGAAAGTGTTTTTAATTTATACTTAACTTTCTTATCATTATATTTATAGTATAATGAATAATAATTTATGTCGTTATATTATTTAGGTACAAACGCATATTATAATAAGGAGTACATTCATGAAAATTATTCAACCAAAAATAAAGAAAGAATTTGAATATGAACCTGAAGAGCACTATACACTGTTACAATCTTCTTATGATTTATATTTTAACAAAGCGCATATCGAATTCGATGAAGACACAACGCAAATGGATACACTATATTTTAACCAATGTACGTTTGAATCTATTGATTTTACAAAAATACATGGGCTTGACCTTGTGTTTCATGGCTGTGACTTATCAAATTGCCAGTTTGAAGACGCTTCATTAAATAGAATACAATTTAAAGATTGCCGTATGATTGGTGCGACATTTACTGACTTAACACTTAAACATGTCCAATTTTCAAATTGTCAGTTAAAGATGAGCCAATTTGTTAATTGCCAATTTGACCACGTTTTATTTAATGATAATCAAATGTCTGAAACTTACATATCATTCTGTAAGCAAAAAGCTCTTGAAATTAAAGATTGTAGTTTAACTTCATTAGAAGTAGTAGAAACATCTTTAAATGGCGTTGATTTATCATCAAATGAAATAGAAGAACTTGTAATACAGCCTACAGATTTAAAGGGCGCTACTGTTTCGGAATACCAAGCCTATGACATACTCCCTTTATTTGGAGTCAAGGTAACTTAAAGTTAAAGGATGATCAGCATGAATAAAATGATAGATTTATTAAAGCAATTTGGTTTAAGTGAATATGGATCAAAAGCTTATATTTATTTAGTACAAAACCCAGGTATCACTGCATACAAATTAAGCGAACTATCAAGCGTACCCAATTCAAAAATTTATGAATCATTAAATAAATTAGAAGAACAAGGACTTGTATACTATAATTTACAAAATCAAAAAAAGTTTTATTATGCTATTTCACCTAAACAAACAGTAGAATTATTTGAGAAGAAACAAAATAATGCATTGATTCAATTAGAAGAAGAAATGGATAAATTAAATATCGCAAATCAAAATGACGCAATACAAATAGAAGTTTTAACAAACGCATCAAACATATATAGTAATATTTCAGAAGCGGTTAAAACTGCAAAAAAGCAAATAACTGTTTCTATTTGGCCAGATATATATGAAGTCATAGACAAAAATGCGCATAAAGATATTCATATCCAAGGAATGACTTTTCAAGTAGATAAACCAGGACACGATTTAATCAATCACAGATATACCAATTATGTTCAAAGCTCATTGACCCTTAAACCATTTATCGTAATCATCGATAATCAATATATGATTTACGGTCAAACACCAGATGATGATATGCGTGCGTATATCAGTCGAGATAGCACGCAAATTAAAATGATGAAAGATTACATTTGGCACGACGTTCTTGTGAATTTATATATAAGCAAGTTCGAAGAAAATATAGAAGACGAAATAACCCTTAAGAGAAAAAGATTTTTCTCTTAAGGGTTATTTTAATGGAAAAATTATTTTACTACGTTGGGATGTAGTAACTACCTAAGTAGTTAGTAATAATGTATCAAACTATCTTCCCACCGTCAACACGAATCGGTAAATATAATTTCTTTAACTTATGACCATTACGGTCGAGGTAAGCTAGTTCTAAATCATTTTCTCCATCAGGATCTATTGGTGTATATCTAAATGTAACGTGTCCCTCATAAACATTATGCTTATCAAAGTATGGTCTATCCGGCACAAGTCTTTTACCTTTTTTCGTTTTAAATTCATCAGACTGTTGTAAGATTTCATCATTAACACGTAAAAATAAACTTGCATAAATATTATTATAATATTTATCTGGATAGTCATCCTTTTTAACTACTTTGATATCAGCACTTAAAAATATCTCTTTATCTTTAACTTTATAACTCAAATTACTAAATTTCATTGTTCCAAAAGTTATATTATGCGTTTGATTAAGTTTAATTTTCTCTTCCTTAAATTCATAATCTTGAAATTCTGCGTTTACTTTACGATACTGAATGAATCCTAATATAACGAGAACTACAAATACAATTAAAGAAGATAATAGAATTACTTTATTTTTCATTCTAATGCACCTGCTTCTATATGAACAACCTCATCTACAACACTTTCTATGTCTTCAAATTGATGTGAAGCAATCAATATTGTACATCCTTGCTGTTTTAATTTTTCAAGGATTTGAACAAGTTTCTCAATACTCTTCCTATCCAAAGCATTGGTAGGTTCATCTAAAACAATTAATTCAGGATCACCCATTAAAGTTTGAGCAATGCCAACTTTCTGTTTCATCCCTAATGAATATTTTCGAACTTTTCTTTTATCTTTATAATCTAATCCAAGTTCTACTAAATATTTAGTCATTTCATTGATATCTGTTATTCCTTTTAATGCAGCTACTAATTTAAGATTTTTTAAAGCCGTAAATTCAGTTATAATGCTTGGTTTTTCTATAAATACACCGACTTTAAGAGGGTATTTTGAGCCAAATTTAAGCGGTTCATTATTAATCATTACTTGCCCATCAACTTTAATCAATCCTAATATCGCCCTTAAAAGCATTGTCTTACCAGAACCATTACGTCCTTTAAATCCATAAACTTTTCCACGCTCAATTTCTAAATTAATATTTTTAAGCAATTGATTGCGTTGGTGTTCTTTTGATACATCTATTAATTTAATCATACTTCATCATCACCTCTTTGAAATTTCATGTGATGATCACGTCCTAATTCAAAGACCAATAACATATTCACCACAACAATAGATAGCACACAACATATAAAATTTGTGTAAGAAACGCCTTGTATTCTTGAAAATAAAGATGTATTTAAAATGTTAAAATCTAAATCAAATCTTGTTGTGGCGATAATCCACATCAACGATATTAAAAAGCTTATATAAAATTTATAAGCAATGTAACTCCAAATAAATACAATCATTAAGAAATAAACACTTATTATTAAGTTCAATAAGTGAGTTACATTATGCGAAAATTCTCCGTCAATAGCAGAAATGGTAAACCATATACCTAGAATATAAATTAAACTCATAATGAATGATATGATGATAAGAACCATCCATCTTCCCTTAATATTTAATAGCATTTGCCACTCTACAATGTAATATTGATAAAGAACATGTATAAAGCGATAAATGAAAAATATGGCAAGAAACATAATCATTATGTACAACCCAGGTATCCTATATAAATGCACACTTAACTCAGCTTCATTATTACCACGAAAAATAAAATTCCATAAACCATCTCTTAAATATGGTCTGAATAGCATTAGTACCAAAATAAATATTCCGTTTATAATCATGAACGTTTTCCATAAACTTTGTATAATACCAACAGTAAATTTTAGAATATTCATCACATTATTTCCTTTTTCATAATAGTCCATTCAACAATTAAATAGACAAACACTATAAATAACAATTGATATATCATCCACGACCAAGAAATTGAAAATAATTTCTTTGAATCAAGAATTAACCAATTCCATTTTCCACTTTGCATTATGACAAAATCTAAAAGCACAAGCACATTTACAAGTAATAATGATATTGCACGATTAAAAAATCTTAAATATAAAGTAAGTGACAATAATGAAATCGTAAAATTCCCTACTATCATCAAGCAAGCTGTTACAATAAACACTATATTAAATTGAAGTTGAAAGTTCATAGCAACCATACTTGCCAACATCATTTCGATACTTATTAGCAAAGATATAAAACCGACATATAACAACACATCTATCTTTAAATAATTTCTATATCCAATAAACACTTTATGAACAAGTTCATTTCGGTAAAACACAATCGTCATAATGGTTAATATTGGTAGAACAACATAAGTAAGCGTAAACTTACTTAATAATAAATTTGTAAATTGAAAATCATCAGAAGGAAAATACCCGACGTTTCCCTTCTGATAGATAATCATTAATCCAAAGAATAAAATATGCCACGCTAGAAATTTTGTATTAATCAATGATGTAAATCGATATTTAATCAAGTTCATATTTGCGCATACCTCTTATATAGAAATAAATTGATAAACTGATAAACAATATGAAAGTCAAGACAATCGGTAAAAATTCGAAATACATGAATTCCGTTCGTCCCGTTAAGAAATATATTGGAGGAACTACATATGGTTTATATGATAAATTTGTTAATATAATCAATAAAATTTGAAAAATAAATGGACCAATCATTGCCAAAATTCTATTATTCGTATATATAGAAAGAGTTATCCCAAATATATTCATTATTGCCCCCCAAATACCAGCCAATAAAATATATAATAAGATATATAATAATGGCATTGTATAGTATAAAGGTACACTTAATGTATTTGAGCTATGAATTCCTATTAGATTATTAGTATATCTTTCTGGCGATATATTAGGTAATATTAAAAATTCACCTATAAGATTCATTAATAAAGGGATTATTACAAGAAGCGAAGCAATAATACTTGAGTATAAAATCACCTTTATATCTACTGACTTATTCACATGATACATATAAGCATGATGTAATAAATGTTGCTTACGATCTTGTATAAAAATATCACTTACACCTATGGATACAGCTAAAGGCATAATCAATAGATAAACCGTTTGTAAAGCACTAAACCCATCAAATAATAAAGATCGTGTATATGGTGTGTTTTCTAATAGTACATAGATACCATAAGTTTGATAAGCATTGTATAAATGCAATAGAGCAATTATCGTTAAAAGGATAAATGCTATAAATAGTTGTAACCTTAATATGCGTAATTTCATATATTTAAACATTATTATCACCTTATGTAGAAGCTCTTTAGTGGCATAATTTTCTACTATTTCAATCTTAAACTTTTTTTTACATTATTTTACATTTTAATCTAATTAAAGCTCTTTTACAACAATGCTTTAATTTATTTAATTTAATTATTACCAACTTATTCAAGGCATAAAAAAAAACTTTTGCTATTTAGCAAAAGTCTAAAATTAATATTTTATTCCCTTAACAAGGCATCGCGTTTAATACTACTTTAGGATCTGTAACTGTACCAATCATTCCCGGTTTTAAGTTCACACCTAATGCAATATTATCTTGTTTTAAATCTTCTAGCCATTCTTCAAATACTTCAGTTTCTACTTCGATGATGTCATATTCCTCAAAATCATTGCGGTGTACTTTTTCTACAAGTTTTCTTGTACTCCATACTGTCATCATATTTGGTAAGCTGCTGTCTTCTTCTGAAACGATAATAAATTGCTTTTGCCCTTTTACTGTTAACCCGTATACATAGTCTTCATTACAAATATCTTCAGCAAATTCTTCAATACGAATATCATCTAACTCACTCATGATTTGTTCGATAAATCTTATCGCTTCGACTTCTGTACCTGAAAATTCTTCATAACGGTCTACTATGAATCGGTCACCTTCGTCTAATATATCGTCCATTTCATAAGTTACAAAGCGGTCTAGATCTAATTCCATCACTTTTTCGTATGTTGTAATGTTAGTTTCTTTTAAATACTTTTCTGCGTATTCTTGTTTTGACCAAATTAAACGAGTATTTGTATCTGCATCTCTTAAAATTCTTTTATCTGTTAGAACAACGTAAAATTTTTCTTTCGTTAATATTTGTTTGAACATAGACATATCCTGGATAGCCATTGTTATACCACCCTCTTCTTTATATTTAATACCAATAAAATATAGTATATTTAAAAGCTATAAGTCAATGAAAATTTGCTTTAATTTCCATAATTATTTTAAACGCTATTCATCGTAGAGTTCAGAAAGGAATTTTTGTTCTAATTGAAGTGCTTTAGATTCTGTTTCAGCATGCCATATGCCAGCAAATCTTGCATTTACTTTATTCTTTCCAAACCAATCCCCATCGAAGAATGAGAGTGGATAAAGATGGCCATCTTCAACATATTTTTCAATCACTTTATAAAAGTGTTCGTTATCTCCTTTTGCATGGTAACTTAAAAATTTATGAAAACCATCTTTTAATCTATTTTTAAGTAAAAGCATACTCGTTGAACCATTTTGTCTAAAGTTTAAATCTATGGCATATATTTTTCCTTCTTTATCTATCAGTAAATCAAAGCCTGAAACACCTTTATAACCATATTCAACACCATTTTGCATAATTTCATATCCTGCATCTATAACGCTTTGTGGTACTTCGTCTGAATTAACATTACCATTATAAAATCCGTAGTCATCTGTTAATTGTTTAACTGCCCCTATATATTGGATACCAGTATCTTCACTATATACATATTGTACACAATAATTGTCTACCTCTTCGATAAATTGTTCTATAATAATATGTTCTGTTTCAGTAGCTTCTTTAATTCTTTGATTTGCTTTCTTTAGATCATCTTCAGTATAACATATCATAACCCCATACCCACCTGCTGTCGGTAATTCATCTCCCGGCTTTAATACAAGAGGTAGTTCCCAATTTTTAATTTCTTCTTCATATTCTTTAACACTAACACATTCACGTCTAGGTAAATACTTTCCTTTAGTCCACTGTGATAATTTCGATTTATTATTTAAGTCTATAAACTTTGGTTTATATATAGCATAATCGTCCTTATCACATAAATGTTCTCCATGAATATATTGAAAGAATATTTTATTACGTTTATTTGTTAATTGCTGTATCAATTGTTCGTAACTTTCTTTATCTTTAAAACGATGTATATTGTCTGGCACTTTTTCTCCAACTAGATTTAACAAATCTTCTATCCTTTTTGTTAAACATGCTTCATGAATAATCATTGGCATTTTACTAATAACCAATTCTCTAGCTGTTAAAAAATTAGATTGATCTTCTTCGGCTTTTAACCAAGGATTATCTTCATAGGATGGCCTCGAATTATAGATAATATTATCTTCATATAAATCTTTAAGTGTTAATAATAAAGGTTTATGATAGGCTTTTGTCATAATAAGTTCTCCCTTAATGTTTGATGATGCTCGATAATCTCATTTCTAAGGGGTACGTTCTCTATTAATTCTAATCCCATCGATGCTAATATTTTAGCACCGCTTATCAATGCTTTATCTCCCATTGTACTTGCTGCAGCTTGGCAAAATTCTTTCGTATGACCAACTAAATTAGATGGTCCGATTTTAATATGTGGATGTATAGTAGGTATGATATGACTTACATTCCCCGTATCTGTTGATCCAAAACCAAAATCATCTTCTATAACATCTTCTCCTAAAGATTCTGCATGTTTTCTAAACAATTCATCTAAAGGTTTATTAATAACAAATTCATTTACACCGTTTTGTATTGGTCTTACTTCTGACTTACAACCAGTTTGCAATGCAGCTCCTTCAGCGATTTTTCGAACTCTATCAGTCAGTTCATCTAAATGTTTACGTGAGGTTGCTCTAGTATAAAATCTTGCATGTGTAAAATCAGGAATAATATTTGCCGCTTCACCTCCATTTAATATTACACCGTGCACTTTATCTGTTTTCTTAATTTGTTGTCTCAACATACTTACACCGTTAAAGAAGGACAACATAGCGTCTAAAGCATTAATCGCTTCAAAAGCATTCTCAGACGCGTGAGCACTCCTTCCATAAAACTTTACATCGAATACATCTACTGCTAATGATGGCACTGTGACATACGTCTCATGGCCAGGGTGTACCATAAGTGCAATGTCTAAATCGTCTATAATACCCGCTTTAACATAACTAGCTTTAGCGCTACCATTAACCCCGCCTTCTTCTGCTGGACAACCAAGCACGACTATTTTACCGCCCACTTGGTCAATAACTTTTGATAAACTAATACCTGCTAAAACGCTCGAAGTACCGATTATATTGTGTCCACATGCATGCCCTAAGCCTGGCAATGCATCATATTCCGCTAAAAAACATATCGTTGGACCTTCTATTTTCGTGTCATATGTAGCTATAAATCCAGTCGGATGCTTTGCTATATTTTTCTCTATCTTAAAATGATGATTTTTCAGTTGATCACTTAACAATCTTGAAGCAAAAACTTCTTCATTACCTAGTTCTGGACGTTCGTGTATTTGATGGCTCATAGACAAATATAAGTGTTTATTTTGTTCAATATAATTTAAAATATTTTGCGATAAATTGCTCATTCACTATACAACCTTTCCAATATAAAAGCGCACTCCTTAGTTAGGAAATGCGCCAATCGAAATTTTATCTCTCAGTTGAACACTGCAGGATTTGGCACCTTTCCATGTAGGGAGGTTGCTGGACGTCAAAGGGCCTTTCCCTCAGTCACTCTTGATAATACGTATGAAATTGTTTTAATTCTAACTTTAACACTCGGATATGTCAATGTTTTGCGAGCGCATCATTTGAGTTTAAGTACCATTTTTCAGCCTTTTTCTCAAATTCTTTAATCATACTATCTTTACCTTGATAATACTCTACACTATCCGCTGGAAAATCTATAGATAAGTCATGTTTAAGGCGACTATATCGTTCTCTCTCGCCGTTAAATGTTCTCAAATAATCTCTAAAAGAAATAAGTCTCAATATGTGTGGGCTGTCTTCATCATAGATATGTAAATGATGAGAGACATCACCGTTATGATTATATTTTTTAAAATAACGATTTCCAATAACGCCTCGTTCTCCTTTAGACTCGTAACCTAGTGCAGATAATTCCTTTGTATAATCATCTATCGTTTCACTATCTTTTACCACCATTAAAATATCAATGATAGGTTTAGCTGATAACCCTGGGATAGCTGTAGATCCAATATGTTCTATATTTATGCTATGTTCTTTTAATAACGATTGTAAATATTTCTTTTCTTCTAAAAAAAGATGTTGCCATATACTATCGTATGGGACGACTCTTAATCTCTCCATACACATCACTCCATTTTCAGAATAATTTATTTTATTATCTTATAAAGTAACACATAAAGAAAGTAATTGAAATCTGAATTTATTGTTTTTTCAAAATTTACTTGATATAATGATGCCGAAATCAAAGGAGGAATCTTCATGACAAAGATGAATGTAGAAAGTTTTAATTTAGATCACACTAAAGTAGATGCACCATTTGTAAGACTTGCGGGAATTAAAGAAGGTTTAAATGGAGATGTTATTCACAAATATGATATTCGTTTTAAACAACCAAATAAAGAACATATGGAAATGCCCGCTTTACACTCTTTAGAACATTTAATGGCTGAAAACATTAGAAACCATACTGATAATGTTGTAGATGTAAGCCCAATGGGTTGTCAAACAGGCTTTTACGCTTCATTTATAAATCATGACGATTATGATGATGTCTTAAATATTATAGAAAAAACGTTAAAAGATGTTGAGCAAGCTACAGAAGTTCCAGCATGTAATGAAGTACAATGTGGTTGGGCAGCAAGCCACTCATTAGAAGGTGCTCAACGACTTGCAACTGAATTCTTATCGAAAAAAGATGGATGGAATGTAATATTTAAAGAAGATTAATAAAATACACTATTATGTTTAAAATAGAAAAAAGGAGTGAAACGGAGATTTAATTTTTCAAAAAATCTCTGTTTCACTCCTTTTTAATTACATTTTTCTAACGATTTTAATAAGTACATATTGTAATGGTAATCTACCCCATAAAGCCCATGTAGGTAATTGTTTCCCATTTAACGGTATATTTTTTTGTGCCATATATACGTTTGCTGGAAATACAGCAACTAAGAACCATTCAATTAATTTCTTAGTCATACTACTTGGTTTTCTAACGAGTAATAAAATACCGAAAATAATTTCCATCACGCCTGAAATCCATACAATTCCTTTTTTAAAGGGTAAGAAATTAGGTACGATAGCTTCAAAACCTTCTGATCTCATAAAATGCATAAGGCCTGCAAAACTAAATGCAAGACCAAAAATACGTCTTACTGCGTTCATTATTTAATCCCCATTTCACTTAAATAGCTCTTACCGAACTGCGGTAATTCTACATTAAAGTTATCTGCAATTGTTGCACCAATTGAACTAAACGTTGTATCCCCTGAAAGTTCGTGGTATTCCGTAATGCTTGGGCTAAACATTAATAATGGAACATATTCACGAGTATGGTCAGTACCATCAGCTGTTGGATCATTACCGTGATCTGCTGTAATAATAACTAAATCATCTTCGCGAACATTTTCTAACAATTCACCTAAACGATTATCGAAATCTTTAATTGCTTGAGCGTAACCTTCTTTATCTCTTCTATGGCCATATAACGCATCAAAATCAACTAAATTTAAGAAACTAATTCCTGTAAAGTCTGTATCTACAACTTTAAGAAGTTGGTCCATGCCGTCCATATTATCTTTCGTACGTATTGCTTTTGTTACACCTTCTCCGTCATAAATATCATTAATTTTACCAATTGCAATTACATCGTAATCTGCATCTTTTAGCGTGTTCATGACAGTTTTACCAAATGGTTTCAATGCATAATCGTGTCTATTAGATGTTCTTGTGAAATTACCTGGTTCTCCTAGATATGGTCGTGCAATAATACGCCCGATTAAATATTTAGGGTCTTTAGTTAGTTCTCTAACTTTTTCACAAATATCATATAATTCCTCTAATGGAATGATATCTTCGTGTGCAGCAATCTGTAATACTGGGTCTGCTGACGTATAAACGATTAAATCGCCTGTTTCCATTTGATGTTTACCGTATTCTTCTATAATTTCAGTACCTGATGCTGGTTTATTTGCCACAACTTTTCTACCTGTTAAATCTTCTATTTCTTTAACAAGTTCTTCAGGGAAACCTTCAGGATATACTTTGAATGGTTTATCAATATTTAATCCCATGATTTCCCAATGTCCTGTCATTGTATCTTTTCCTACAGACGCTTCACTTAATTTTGTATAAAATGCTTCAGGTTTTTCTACATTATTGATAACTGGTAAAGATTCTATATTTCCAAGTCCTAATTTTTCTAGGTTTGGTAAGGATTCTTTGAAACCTTCTAGCGTATGCTTTAATGTATGTGAACCTTCGTCACCAAAATCTTTAGCGTCTGGTGCTTCGCCTATTCCTACTGAATCCATTACAATTAAATGAATACGTTTAAATCGGTTTGTCATTTGACACACTCCTAATCTGTAATCACTTTATGGATTAAAGTCGGCTTCACTTGTTCATCAGAAATATCAATGTTATTTAAAATTTTCTCTTCAACATCTTTAATATCTTCTTGATTTGCATAGATTGTTACAAGTGATTCTCCTTCTTCAACTTTATCTCCAACTTTTCTATTTAATACTAAACCAACGGCTAAGTCAATTATATCATCTTTTGTAGCTCTTCCTGCCCCTAAAAGCATTGAAGCAACACCAATCTCATCAGCTACAATGTTAGATACATATCCAGATTTTTTCGCCTTTACTTCAAACGTATGTTGAGCTTGAGGTAATTTAGAAACATCATCAACTACCGAACCATCTCCACCTTGGTTTTCAAGGAATACTTTAAACTTCTCAAGTGCTTTACCGTTTTGGATAACTTCTTGTAATTTTTCTCGTGCCTCATCTAAATTCTCAGCTTTTTTAGCTAATACAACCATTTGAGATCCTAAAGTTAATACAAGTTCTGTTAAATCTTCAGGTCCTTCACCTCTTAACGTTTCTATTGCTTCTTTCACTTCAAGTCCATTGCCAATTGCTCTTCCTAATGGTTGACTCATATCAGAAATAATAGCCATAGTATTTCGCCCTACATTATTCCCTATTTTCACCATTGCATGCGCTAATAATTCTGAGTCTTCTAGCGTTTTCATAAACGCACCAGCACCCGTCTTCACATCTAAAACAATCGCATCTGCTCCAGCTGCAATTTTCTTACTCATTATAGATGACGCAATAAGTGGGATAGAGTTAACTGTTCCAGTAACATCACGTAAACCATAAAGCTTTTTATCTGCTGGTGTTAAGTTTCCAGTTTGACCAATAACAGCTACTTTATCTCTATTTACTAAATCAATAAATTCTTGTTCTGATATTTCTACATGGAAACCTTCAACCGCTTCTAATTTATCTATTGTACCGCCAGTGTGACCTAATCCTCGGCCACTCATTTTTGCTACAGGTATATCTAATGCAGCTACTAAAGGAGCCAATACTAAAGTAGTTGTATCTCCCACTCCACCTGTTGAATGTTTATCCACTTTAATACCTTCAATTTCAGATAAATCAATTTGATCGCCTGATTCAACCATTGCCATCGTTAAATATGCACGTTCGTTATCAGTCATGTCTTGGAAATATGTCGCCATTGCAAAGCTTGAAGCTTGATAATCAGGTATTTCTCCATCAGTATACCCTTTAATGAAAAATTCAATTTCTTCTTTCGTTAATTCTTTCCCGTCTCGTTTCTTAGCTATAACATCTACCATTCTCATAATGAAACCCTCCTGTTTATGAATACGCTTACTTGTATTTCAAAAGATTAAAGGTACATAAACGTACCTTTAATTTTAATAATCTGAATCAGATGATTCACCTTTTAATATTTTCACACCTGCTGAAGCACCAATACGAGTTGCACCATTATCAATCATCGTCTTAACATCTTCGTATGAACGGATACCACCTGAAGCTTTAACGCCCAAATCAGGACCAACTGTTTCTCTCATTAATTTGATATCTTCTGCAGTTGCGCCACCTGATGAGAATCCAGTTGATGTTTTAACGAAATCTGCACCTGCAGCAAGCGCTAATTCACATGCTCTAACTTTCTCATCTTCTGTTAATAAACAAGTTTCAATAATTACTTTAGTTGTTACACCATTTGCTGCTGCTACAACACTTTCAATATCACGTTTAACTTCTTCATCACGACCGTCTTTAAGCGCACCAATATTGATGACCATGTCTACTTCTTGTGCACCTTTTTTAATAGCGTCTTCTGTTTCAAAAGCCTTCACTTCACTTGTTGTTGCCCCTAAAGGGAACCCAATTACTGTACAAACTAATACATCTGTACCTTCTAATGCTTTTCGTGCATGTGCAACATGTGTTGGATTAATACATACAGATTTAAATCCATATTCTTTCGCTTCTTCTAATAAAGCATCAATTTGTTCCAGTGTTGTGTCTGGTTTTAAAGCTGTGTGATCGATATATTTTGCTAATGTCATAGTGAATCCTCCTCGTATATTCTATCTTTAACTATATTATAAACAAGCTTTGAACAAATGTAAAATGATATAAGAAATTTTGTTCATAAATCTAGTAATGCTTGTGCTGTATATTGATCAGTGATCAATATATTACTTAAATGACCTTCTAAAGCACCACGTATAGCAGAAATTTTGTGGTCTCCTCCAGCTACTAAAATAGAATTTTCTATTTCTTTTAGAGCATCTAATTCAATACCTATCGTTCGGTCATTTATAGCTTGATCTGCAACTTCCCCTTGCTCGTTATAAAAGCGTGAGCAAATATCTCCTACAGCTGAGTGTTTAATTCTCTCTTTTTCTTCATCGTTAAAAAATCCTAATTTAAATAATAAAGAAGAATCTCTAACTGTTCCTACTGTAAACAAAGCGATATTAACTTGTCTTCCTTGTTCTAAAATAGATTGGATGTGTCTATCTTTTTCTACCATTTGCTTAACTTCTTTCACATCAAATATAACTGGTAGAGGCAAATCTCTAGGTGTCGCATTATAAGCTTGTGCAAACCTTTCAAGGATTTGATGGCTTCTTGTGTCTATATGAGAAAAACTAATACCACCTTTAAGTTGTATTACACCAATACCCTTTAAATGTGTAGACTGTAAAAATTGAGACACTTGATACATTGTTTTACCCCAACTAATGCCAATATTATCTCCATCTTTAACAATAGTATTTAAATATTCCGCGGTACGCTTTCCAATAGCACTTTGTACGTTTAAATAATCATTATGCGATGCATGTTCAACAATACAATCTTTCAATTGGTATTTAGCTTTTAATAGTGAAGCTAAACTTTCAGCATCTTGATATGGATCTTCAATTGTTACTTTGACAAACCCATGTTCTTTCGCGTGATTCAATAATCTCGATACAGTTGGTCTAGAGATATTAAGCTTTTGAGCTATTGCTTCTTGACTTAAACTATCTTCATAATATAGTTTTGCTACGCGTATGCTGTCTTTATTTTTTTGTAAATCCATCTCCATTCACCACTTTCTTTCAACTTAATCGTACAAAAATTCGCAAAAAATTGAAACAAATGTTATCTTTAAATTGAAAAAACTTTTATTTTTAAAGGAGAAGATAGTTATGACACAAGGGACACCGCATATTCAACCAAATGGTGTAAAAATTGCAAAAACTGTACTAATGCCTGGGGATCCATTACGTGCTAAATTTATTGCTGAAAACTTTTTAGAAAATGTTGAACAATTCAACGATGTAAGAAATATGTTAGGATACACAGGTACATATAAAGGAAAAGAAGTATCGGTTATGGGCTCAGGTATGGGTATCGCTTCAATCGGTATTTATTCTTATGAACTATATAATTTCTTTGATGTAGAAACGATTATCCGAATTGGATCATGCGGTGCTATGCAAGAGAATATCAATTTATATGATATTATTATTGCACAAGGTGCATCTACTAATTCTCGCTATGTTGACCAATTCAACGTACCAGGTTACTTCGCACCAATTGCTGACTTCGGTTTAGTATCAAGCGCTAAAAATAAAGCAGACGAAATTGGAGCAACTACTCATGTAGGTAATATCTTCTCAAGTGATATTTTCTATAATGCAGACACAGAAGTAACAAGTAAATGGGCAAGATTAGGTATTTTAGGTGTTGAAATGGAATCAGCAGGTTTATACGTAAATGCTGCTGCTGCCGGTAAAAAAGCACTAGGTATCTTTACAGTTAGTGACCACTTATTAAGAGACGAAGCAACAACAGCAGAAGAAAGACAAAATTCATTTACTCAAATGATGGAAATTGCTTTAGAAATCGCTGAATAATAAAGAGAATATATTAGTAGGGAGTGGGACAGAAATCTCATTTTATTAAAAAGATTTCGTAGTCCCACCCCGGCAAAGATGACTAGGTATGAAAAAAGCTTGATATAAGCGCGTTTTCGTACCAGTCAGCTACTGCCAATACAAAAAGAGAGCCTGGGACAATTATTTATGTCCCAGGTTTTTTTTATAACGTTGTTACATTCAAGGGCGCTATGTTACACGTGAACCTCGTCTTGCAATATTCAGGTCCCTTATTGTCACTTCTTACCAAACGTGTCAATAACAGTACCTTTATTGTCATTTCTCATCAAACGTGTCAACAACAGGTCCCTTATTGTCATTTCTCATCAAACGTGTCAACAACAGTGCTCTTATTGTCACTTCTTACCAAACGTGTCAACAAGCAAAACTATATACATCAAATATTCTATATTCTTTAATAATAAAAAAGCACCGGCTTATTGAGAATTCTCAATAAGCCGGTGCTTGATAATGAGATAGATTTATTTAAACTACCTCATTTATATTTTATTATCCTAAGAATGATTTAAGCATCCAGTTGTGTTTTTCAAGACTTGTTACCATACCTAATAACATGTCTCCTGTCATTTCGTCATCTAATTTTTCCGCTAATTGTATACCTTCTTCTAATTGTCCAATTACAGTTGTGAAGTCTTTTGATAATTGTTCTACCATTTGGTTAGCTGATAGATTTTTCTCTGCTTCTTTAACTTCTGACCATTCTAAAGCTTCTTGTAAAGTAGCGATTGGGTTACCATCGATTGCTAAAATACGTTCAGCAATGTCGTCGATATATACACTTGCTTCATTGTATAATTCTTCAAATTTTTCGTGTAGTGAGAAGAAGTTTGGTCCTTTTACATACCAATGATAATTGTGTAGTTTAGTGAAAAGTACTGTCCATTCTGCTACTTGTTTGTTTAATACTTCAATTACTTCTTTATTGTTATTCATTTATTACACTCCTCTAAGATTTGTTTGTTATTTGGTCTCTTTTGATTACAATAACTATTATATTATAATCATTCTAATCTGTCAACGCTATTTACACACTTATTTAGAATGATTATAAATAAGTTGCAAATTCTAAAAATTTTTTTCTCAAATAAATTAAGGTAAAAGACTACATTAGTCTTTTACCTTATTCACCATAAAATAAACATTTATTTAGATTTTTCGAGTTTAAGTGGTACTTTAATTTCTTTATCTACTTTTTTACCTTCCATCAGTTTCAATACTGAATTTACTGATTCTTGTCCCATTTTTTCAGGTTGCTGAGCGATTGTTGCATCTAACTTACCTTCTTTAATAGATTGCATCGCATCTTCATTTCCGTCAAATCCTACAACGAGTATATCTTTATCGCCTACCGCTTCTATTGCTCCTAAAGCCATCTCATCGTTATGAGAGAATATTGCTTTAACACCTGGATGAGCTTGTAATATGTTTTGAGTGACATTGAGCCCTTCTGCACGATCAAATTTAGCGCTTTGCTTTGCGATAACATCTAATGATTTATCTGCTACTTCATGGAATCCTTTTCCTCTTTCTCTAGTAGCACTTGCGCCAGGTACACCTTCTAATTCAGCGACTTTAGCATTTTCACCTAATTCATCTAAGATAAATTTGCCACCCATCTTACCGCCTTCTATATTATCCGAAGCAATAAATGTAGCGACATCACCTTTATCAACTGATCTATCTAAAGTAATAACTGGAATACCTTCATTGTTAGCAGATTGAACTGCACTAGAAATGGCACTTGAATCAGTTGGATTCACAACTAAATAATCAACCTGTTGTTGAACTAAGTCTTCTATATCATTTGTTTGTTTAGCAGAATCATCCCTTGCATCTACTACTTTAACATTCATACCTTGCTTTTTAGCCTCTTTTTGAAGTCCTTCTTTAATTGAAACAAAAAATGGATTATTTAAAGTCGAAACACTTACCCCTATTGTAATATCTGATTTCTTTTTATTCGTTTTACTACCATTGTCTTTTTTTAATGGAGATTCTAACGAACATGCTGATAAAAACACTACCAACGAAAGAAAAAGTATTAAAAATTTCTTCATCATTTATCCCTCACTTTGTTAATTATTTTTTACGATCTATAAGAACAGCAATTAATATAACAATACCTTTTACTACTTGTTGATAGAATGAAGATACACCTAATAAGTTCAATCCGTTATTCAACACGCCGATAATAAGTACACCAATTAGTGTACCAACGATACGCCCTTTACCACCTGTTAAAGACGTTCCACCTAACACTACTGCTGCTATGGCATCTAGTTCATATGAAGTACCAGCAGTCGGTTGAGCTGAATTTAGACGTGATGTTAATATTGCTCCAGCTAAAGCTGACATTAAACCAGATATACCATAAATTAAGATTTTTACTTTATTAACTTTGATTCCTGAAATTTTAGAAGCTACTTCATTTCCCCCGATGGCATATGTATGTCTACCAAAAGTTGTCTTCTGTAGAATAATTGCCAATACAATAAATACGATAATCATCGTTACTGCCGGTACTGGTATACCAAAGAAATAACCTTTACCAAACAATTGGAATAAATAACTATCACCTAAGTCTGTTATAGGATTACCATCTGTAATAACTAACGTTAATCCTCTAAAAATTGTCATAGTTGCCAATGTTGCAATAAATGGCGCCATGCTACCGAAAGTAACCAAAACACCGTTAAATACCCCTAGTAAAAATCCTCCTAATACACCAACAATTAAAGCTACAATTGGATCAAGACCACTCGTAATTAAAATTGCTGTAAATGCACTTGATAAAGCTAATATAGACCCTACTGATAAATCTATACCACCTGTCAAAATAACAAACGTCATACCAAAAGCAATTAAACCGTTAATAGATACTTGTCTCAATAAGTTAAGTAAATTCGATAAATCTAAAAATGCAGTATTTAAAACACTTATAACAACCACTAAAAGAATCAATCCTATAAATGGTATAATTTTTTCTAACAATGATGATTTAGCTGTTAACTGTTGCATTTAATTTCCCTCCTGTAGCCAATGTCATAATATTTTCTTCTGTAATTTGTTCCGCTTCAACTTGTCCCTTTATTTCTCCTTCTTGTACAACTAAGACTCTATCACTCATACCAATAACTTCTGGTAATTCTGAAGAAATCATTATAATAGAAACACCGCGCTCAGTTAATTCGTTCATTAATTGATAAATTTCTCTCTTTGCTCCAACATCAATACCTCTAGTCGGTTCATCTAGTATTAAAACTTGTGCACCCGTACCAATCCATTTAGCTAAAACTACTTTCTGTTGATTACCACCGGAAAGTGAAGAAACAAGTGCTTTTCTATTTGTTTTAATATTTAGTCGTTTACTCATTTGATCAGCAAATATATGAACAGACTTTTCTTTCATAAAGCCTTTATTGGAAAAGCTTTCTAAAGAAGGTAAAACCATATTATCTTCAATAGAGAAATCTAATATCAGACCTTCGTCCTTTCTGTTCTCAGTAATAAGCCCAATTCCGTTTTTCATAGCGTCTTCAGGTGAATTAATGGAAACTTTTTTATCGTTAATCGTAATGTCTTTACTGCCTTTATCTATGCCGAATAAACTTCGCATTATTTCAGTTCTGCCAGCCCCCATTAGTCCACTAACACCAAGAATTTCTCCTTTTCTTAATGAAAATGATATATCTTTAATTTGATGTTCATCATTATTTAACGATTTAACGTCCATGATGATATTACCAGGTGAAACAGTTCTTTTCGGGAATTGTTCTGTTAAATCTCTACCTACCATTGATTTAACTATCTCATCATAATTAGTATCATTCGTTTCTTTATATAACACTGTTTTACCATCTCTCATTACAGTTATCTCATCAGATATCTCAAAGATTTCTGCCATTCTATGTGAAATATACACAAATGCAACGCCTTGTTTTTGCAAGCTTTTAATAAGCTTAAACAATTGATTAATTTCTTTATCCGTTAAAGCAGCTGTTGGTTCATCCATAACGATTATTTTAGCGTTCGTCATCAATGCTTTAGCAATTTCTATCATTTGTTGTTCACCAATAGAACATTTTCCTGCAACTTTTTTAAGTGGTATTTTAAAGTTTAACTTTTCAAATACCTTCATTGCTTCTTTCTTCATCTGTCTCTCGTTTAAGATTCCAAATTTATTTCTAATTTCTTTACCAATAAACAAATTTTCTAACACTGTTAATTCTGACCAAATATTTAATTCTTGGTGTATAAAAGTTATGCCTGCTTCTTCAGCCATTTGTGCATCTTTATATTCAATATTTTCATCTTTGTATATTATCTGACCCTCATCTTTGCCGTGTATACCTACTAAAATTTTCATTAACGTAGATTTACCTGCCCCGTTTTCTCCCATCAATGCATGTACAGAAGCTTCCTTTAAAATAAAATCTACCCCAGTTAATACTTTATTTTGTCCAAAAGCTTTATGTATATTCTTCATCTGTAACATGGTAACCCTCCTTTAGAATAAAACATCACTTTCCAATATGACATTTGCAAATGGTGTTGCTTCTCCAGTTCTAATAATCGCGACTGTATCATTTGTTAATTCTTTAAATCGTTCATGTGATACATATTCTGTATCAATATTAGATTGAGTAATCTTTTCAAAAAGCGAAACATTATCTTCTTTTATTTCTTCCGCAACGATCATTTTTTGAACCGACATATGCTTCATCACTTCTTCGTAAACGCTTTCAAAATTTGGTACACCAAAAGACAGTGCTAAATCAATCTTCTTCACTTCTTTTGGAATTGGTAGACCACAATCTGCTATTACTATTCTGTCTGTATGACCAAGATCACTTAATACTTTAGATATTTCACTGTTTAAAATCCCTGTTTTATACATGCCATTCTCCCTCTATTTCTGAAAGTTTAGGCATACCACCTTGTGCACCCATACCTGTTACTGAATAACTTGCTGCTAAGTTTGCAAAATCTAACGCTTTTTCTAGATTGAATTCTTTCTGTAACGCTACTGCAAATGCACCGTTAAATGTATCACCTGCGCCAGTAGTATCTTTAACTTCTCGTTTATAACCTGGTACTTCTACCTTTTTGTTACCATCGTGATAAACTGCCCCTTTATCTCCTAAAGTAACAATCAATTTATTCGGATATTTTGCTAACGCTTCATCCATATTTCCTTTAAACATTCCGTCACTTTCTGTTTCATTAGGAGTTAAGTAATCAGCTTTTTCAATAACATTATCACTAACTTCTCTAAAAGGAGCTGGATTTAATATAGATGTAATTTCATTTTCCTTACAGTAATCAATTACATGTTCAACTGTTTCACTAGGTATTTCTTGTTGAAGAAGAACGATGTCACCTTTATTAAGGTGTGCTAAATGTTTCTCAACATATTCAGGTGTTACTTCGTTATTGGCAGATGGAACAAAAATGATACTATTATCTTGTTCAGCTAATGTTATGTGAGCAGTACCTGACGGCATTTGTGTAACGGGTTCCACACCATCTACTAAAACGTAGTTATTTTGTAGATTTTGATAAATCTCTTTACCGAAATCATCATCTCCTATGCGCCCTACTAAATATACTTCTTCCCCTAATCTTGCTGCTGCCACAGCTTGATTAGCGCCTTTTCCACCTGGTGTAGTGAAAAAACTATCTCCTAATATTGTTTCACCTTTTTCAGGTCTTTTTGAAGCTGAAACTACTAAATCTATAGACATACTTCCTATAACCATAATCTTTTTCATTTTACTCTCTCCTCGTCGATTGTCGTTCTATTAAACTAACGTCTAATATTTGATGATGTTCTCTTTCTTTACCTTCTAGTTGATTGATAAGCTGTTGACAAGCCTTTTTGCCTATTAAATATGCTGGTTGATGAATTGTAGTTAAACTTGGTGTATACATACGAGATAATGGTATATCATCATAACCTACAACTTGAACATCAGAAGGTACTTTAAATTCATGATGTAACAAAGTACGCATAACAGCAAATGCGCTCACATCATTACTACAAATAATACTATCAATATTGTGCTTATGAATCATCGATACTAAATCTTCTTCAATGAGAAAACGTTCATCTACAGTAATGTAAGGGATGTTCTTTTCATCAAAAATAGATTTAGCACCGGATAGTCTTTCGTTAAATGATTTATATTGTAAGTTTTGTTGCATAATTAAAACAGATTTTGTCGAACCTTTTATAACGGCTTGAGCTTGTAACTGTCCACCTTTATAATGATTTGTTTCAACAAATTCATGGTCGGCATACACTCTATCTAATAAAACAAATGGCATATTATATGATTTAAAAGAATCAAATGTTTCTTGAGTAGATAATTGTGATGCAATAATCCCACTACAATTATGCACATTGAATGTGTTTATATACGCTAATTCTTTTTCTTCATTTCCATCACCATTACCTAAAATGATGTGATAACCCTTAGCCATCGCTTCATCTTCAACACCTCTAGCGACAACCGTGAAAAATGGATTGCTAATATCAGGTAATAATAAACCTATCATTTTAGATTTACGTTTATACAATGTCCGAGCTGTTTCATTTGGTCTGTAATTTAAATCTTTGATCGCTTTATTAATCTTCTTTCTTGTTTCTTCTTTGACATACCCACTTCTATTAAGAGCTCTTGAAACTGTCGCCACTGAGACACCAGCGTATTTAGCAACTTCTTTAATCGTAGCCATTCGTTCAACTTCCTTTTGTGTAACCGTTTACATAAAAGGATACCACCACTCTAAAACTATTGCAATACTAATCTAAAAAATACTGACGTTCTTCTTTAGTTGGTAGTTTACATGCTTGCTTAAATTGGATGCGATGTCTTATTTTTGCAAATGAATCGTAACCTAGATTTCTAAGAAAACGAGGCACTATTTTCAATAGGAATGCAAAAATTTTATATTTCTTAATTTGATTCAATAAGTGAATAATAGCATCTGTTTTAGTAAATACTTGTGATTTATCAACTACAACAATTGTGTCTATATTTTTCAATTCAGGTTGAACTTTAATTAAGTTCTCTCCATATTGCCCTTCTAATTGTGCAAATTGGAATCTCGTTGGAATATTATGATGAATCAACCACATTACTACTCTATTACAATAACCACAATCACCGTCATAGTATACTATAGCCATAAATATCACCTTATTCCTTTCTTTAGTTTTAAGATAACACGATTATAAGAAACATTAAATTAATAAGGGAGTGAACCAGAAATATCATTTTACTAAAAAGACTTCATAATACCATCCCTATATAATGAAACAGTCCGAGACATTTATATATGTCCTGGACTGTTATTATTGTTATTGAGCTTCTTTAAATTGTTTATATTCTTGTTCGTTAATTGTTATAATTTTAAATCCTATGTATCCAAATATTATAGATATGATTGGGACCGTATAATTAAATACTGCATACATCCCATACTCCAATACGTTTACATTTAAGGTCTGAGCTATAAACACACCACAAGTATTCCATAAGAAAAATACTGAAGTCACTGTTCCACCATCTTCTAGAGCTCTAGATAAATTTTTAGGGTGTAACCTCTTTTCTAAAAACGTATTAATATACATTCTTGATGGTACAACAATTGAAATATATTGTTCTGAGCATGAAGCGTTTGTACCAATACATGAAATAATAACAGAAGCGATTAGTCCACCAGTACCTTTAGCTACTTTCAAAACTTGTGTAATAATTGCCTTCAACATACCTGAATATTCGAGTATTCCACCAAATGTCATCGCAACAATTGTCATAGAAATGGTATAAAACATTGACTCCAAACCACCCCTATTAAATAGTTCTTTTACGAGTTCATTCTTTGTTTCTAACACATATCCTGTTTGTAAAGCTTGAACGCTATCATGAATACTTCCACCTTGAACAAAAATTTGTGATAAAAATCCTAAAATAATACCAACTACCAATGCAGGTATTGCAGGTACTTTTAAGGCTACTAAAATAATAACAATCAGTGGTACTAATAGTAACCAAGGTGAAATGACAAATTTATCAATCATTTCATTATTAATTGCATCAATTTTACCTTGATTAATGTCACCTGCGGAAAATTGTCTACCGAGTATAAAGAAAGCAATTAACGAAATTACAATAGCAGGTACAGTTGTATAGAACATATGCTTAATATGATCGAATAGATTTGTACCAGTTAAACCAGCTGCTAAATTTGTGGTGTCAGATAAAGGGCTCATTTTATCACCAAAATAAGAACCTGATATGATAGCACCAGCAATCATTCCCGCTGGAATATCCATACTCAGTCCTATACCCATTCCGGCTACGCCTACTGTGGCCATCGTAGACCAACTACTACCAATTGCTAAAGATACAATGGCGCATATAATAGCAATGGTCACTAAAAATAATGAAGGCGTAATAAGCTTTAAACCGTAATAAATCATCGTGGCAACTATACCGCCACCTATCCATGCCCCAATGATTAAACCGACTAGTATAATAATAACAATCGCAGGTAGTGCTAATTTTATCCCCTTATACATCATTTCTTCTATATCTTTCCACGTATGCCCATGATAATAGGCAACTATGGCTGCTATAGCTGTCCCTATCATTAAAGGAATATGAGGTGCTAATTCTAAAACAACAACAGTATAGAGCATGCTTACTATCATAAATAGAAACGGAACAATAGCCCATACAAAACTTATATTCTTTGTTGTAGATTCTTTTACCATAATGACTAATCCCCCTATAATAAAGCGCTTACATTTAAAATTGTATAACTTTCCACCATAATTTACAAATTAAATTTTAAAATATAATTTGATTATAAATACAAAAATGCATTGTAAAAGTTAGCCTTTGACTAACTTTTACAATGCATTTCATTAATATTAAAAAGATTTATAATCTAAGCTACATTTAACATATCCAATACTTCTTGCATTATCACTTCAAAATCATCTTTATAATCATCGTTAAAGCGTAATATAACTGCTCTTTCATCTGTTTTTAAGCGGTTTTTTAATATATATTTCTTTTCGAATAGTCTCTTAATGGCACGAGCAGATTTGTTTTGCTTTATGTATCCTTTTTCAATTGCATCTTTAAGGTGTACTTCTTTCACTTCATTTAATTTCATTAAGAAGAAAAATTCATGTTTCTTTAAGCCATACTTTTGTTCAATTACTACAAAGATATTGTCAATTTTATTTTGGTAATCAAAGAATTCAGAACATGAAGTAATTGCTTCTGAATAAGATTGAGTGCTCATTGTTGTAACCTCCTAAAAATTAGTTAATTAAATTATCTTAAAATAATCTTACCATAAAATTAAATAACATCAATATGGAATTTAATAAAATATTTGACATTTTGTGTAAATTAGAATAATTTATATGACTACATACAAAAGAGGTTTATTTTTGAAGACATCTACAATTTTTTTAAATACAAAAAAAGATTATAACGATAACGTTATAATCTAAAAGGAATAAACTATTTCAGTTTTTATTATTTTTATCTTTCAAATAAAATTCTTTGCTTGTGAAAAATTCTCGTGTCAAGTCTTTAACTTTAGGTGATAACATAATAACAGCTATAATATTGGGAATAAGAATGCATGCTAACGCAATATCTAATAAATTCCACAATTGTGTACCTGCCCCAAACGCACCGAGCGCTATAGATAAAACATATACTATTTTCATAATAAATCCAGCTGTTAATCCAAATAAATATTCTGCCATTCTTGAACCATAATAAATAACTACAATTATAGTAGAGAATACAAAGAATACCATTGATATAGAAACAATCCAGCTTCCAAATGTACCAAATGCATCATTAAAAGCTCTAGCTGTCAGTGCAGCTGATTGTTCTTTTGCATCATCTGCTTTCCAAACGTCTGAAACCAATACAACAAACGCTGTTGTACTACATATAATTAAAGTATCAACAACTATTTCACTTACACTCCAAAAAGCTTGTCTCACTGGATGGTCTGTCTTAGCAGCAGCGTGGGCAATTGGAGAAGTACCTAAACCTGCTTCGTTTGAATAGATACCTCGAGCAAACCCCCATCTAACCGTTGTAGCTAAAGCAGCTCCAAAACTACCTCCTAATGCTGCATCAGGATTAAAAGCTTTTTCAACTACTAACGCTATGACTCCCGGTAAATGTTGAATGTTCATTAAAATGATAATAAAACCCATAATACAATATAATCCAACCATAACCGGCACAATCATTTCAGTGAATGTCGCAATTCTTTTAATACCTCCAAACACAACTAAAGCAGCTAACACAGCTAAAACGATTCCTGTATAACCCATATCGATATTGAATGTATCTTCTACCGTGCTTGCTGCTGAATTTCCTTGCACCATAATACTCGGAATGAGTTCCAACATAAGCGCGAATGCAAAAATAAAAGCGAATACTATTCCAACTTTTTTATTTTTCATTCCTTTTTTCATATAGTATGTAGGTCCCCCTACAAATTCGCCTTTACTATTCTTTTCTCGATAATGTATACCAAGTACGTTTTCACTATACTTTAGAGCCATCCCTAAAAATGCAATAACCATCATCCAAAATACTGCACCAGGTCCACCCATCATGATTGCTGTAGGTACCCCTACGATATTTGCTGCACCAACAGTAGAAGATAAAGCAGAAGTTAATGCTTGCCTCGGTGTAATCGTTCCTTCACCTTTAGGTTTTTTATTAATACTGCCAAATGTTTGTTTCATCATATAGCCAAAATGTCTAAACTGTATAAACCCTAAATAAATTGTTAAAAATAAACTAGATACTAATAATAGAGTTACGAGTGGATATCCCCATAACCAATCTGAAAATGCTACTATTTTGTCCATAAACACGTCCCCTTTGTTGTTTATTGATAAGAGCAATTTTAATTATATATATCATATTACAGAAAATTCTATCAATTTAAAAGATAATTTTTCACTTATAAATTAAAAACACCATTTGATATTAAACAAATAGTGTTTTTCAATGAAAATTTATTTTATTTATCCAACGTGTATTACACGACAATGTTTTAAAAATTGATGTGAATATTGTTTTTTTATATCTTCAACTGTCCCATAACATAAACCTATCATTCTCCATTTTGGATTATGGCGGTAGAATGAGTCTTTTTCTAAACTCCATTTTACCATTTTTCCATCATGATTATATCTAGGTAGTGTCATTTCATGACCATCTAAAACATTTAGGAATAGTTGGAATATTTCAGGGTCTATTCGCTCAAATTGATCGATTACAAGCCATTCTCTTTCTGAATTTGTGATATGCCCCGTGATAAATCCTTCACGATAATATAGAGCTCCACTTTCGTTAGGTAAATACCTTCCGTATAACATTTCTTCAGAAAAATCTGGATGCCCTGTTGTATAAATACCTTTAGCAAGCTCGCGCTCTACGTAATGTTTTGCTTTTTTTATACCTTCTTCTTTACTATCACATAACATTAATATAATTGGCTTATCTTTTTTATCTTCTTGTTCTTGTGGAATCGAGACTTGATATTGTTGTGAATTATTTTGAGAAAACTCACCTCTACTCATATCCATCATTGCATCATATTGAGCTTTTGTTAAATTAGCTATAGATTGCTTAGAATTTTCTTGTAAGAAATATAATTTTTTTAATGTTTGATGTCTATTTAGTTCTGCTACACTTATAGGATTAATATCCTTTTCATATCTAATAGTTATGCAAGTTGAATCAGTTCGTCCTGGTTGTGGTGGAAGTTTATGTATACTATCTGTAACTTCACCAACACCAATAATAGAATGATTCGCGTTTTTATTTAAGAATACAAGCTGATCCCCGATTTCAAGTTGTGTATAATAAATATAACCATTTCTTTTAATACCATTCACTGTATGTGTGAAAATAGTATATGTTTCATCTTCTTCAAACTGTATTTCTTCTGAAAGTAAGAAATATCTAGGTATTTTAACTTCTCCTTGTCCTAGGCCAATAATTAATTCAAATTCTTCTTTAGATATACGATTGAATAATTGATCCGTTAGTTGCTTAATACGCAATTCTAAATGTTCACTTCTCTTTAAGTATTCAACTGAAAGCATTGTTAAAGAAGTTTCAAATTTAAAATGAATGCTTACTTTTTGGTTGCCGCCTGTCTGAACATCAATAATTTCCCCATATCCTAATAATCCCACTTGATTTTGGACTTGATAATAAATTACTTTATCACCAGGTTTTGCCGTCTTAAAGGCATGGTAACCTTGAGTAGGATTAAAACTTGCACCCGATTCAAATACTGCAACTTGTCCTTCTAGAGGTTCTGTATGATTCCACCTATTATATCCACAATTTAGCCAAAAGTAGTTTGTTTCTTCAGACATATGTATACTCCTTGTTATAAATAATTATCAATTTTAAACGATTTACTATGTAAATATGACGTTTATTATACTAATCATATTTTTTACATGACATTAATATTAACATTGTATAAGACATTAGCATCCGTGTCTATGTTTACACAAGTAAAAACTGAGACATTATATATGCCTCAGTTCAAGATTAATGTATAAAATTATAACTTGGTACGAGTGAAGCTGGTACAGTTCTGTATGTTAATACACCAGGTGAAGATGTAAAATTCATTTCTGATACTTGAATACTACCGTCATTATTAATGCGTTCAACAAACGAAACATGACCGTAATAACCAGCAGAAGATTGTAAAATCGAACCTACAGCAGGTTTATGATTTACTCTATATCCATCTTTAGCTGCAGCGCTAGCCCAGTTGTTCGCATTCCACCAATAAGTGCTTATTGGTTTACCGATTGCTTTACGTCGATTAAATACGTGCCAAGTACATTGACCCCAATCATATAAATTTTGGTGGTAGAACATAGGAGGTGTATAGCTACCAGTGTTATTAGAGCTTGATTGTCCACCACCTGTTGACACTGAACCACTTACTTTTAATTTTTGGCCCGGATAAATAATGAAATTTGATAAACCATTTAAAGACATTATTTTTTGATATGTTGTACCATATCGAGCAGCAATTACTGATAATGAATCTCCTGATTTAACCGTATAAGTAGTTGTACTAGTAGATGTGTTTGATGAACCCGTATTATTTGAACTTGAACTACTAGAAGTCCCTTTTACTTTTAATTTTTGGCCAGGATAAATAATTGTATTATTCAACCCGTTTAAAGACATTATTTTTTGATATGTTGTGCCATATTTACCAGCAATTACTGATAACGAATCCCCTGATTTAACCGTATAGTACGTCGTTGATGACGTTGAAGTCGATCCTGTATTCGTATTAGACGAACTAGAAGAACCAGGTACTTGAATGATTTGATTCGGAAAAATTAGATTAGAGCTTAATTTGTTTAAGCTTTTAATTTTTGCGATAGTTGTATTATGTTTTTCAGCAATTAACCAAAGTGAGTCTCCGCTCTTAACTTTATATGATGCAGCTTCAGCACTTTGTGATGTTAAAGCTACTGCTACAGAAGCACCTACAAATGCTGTTAATGTCTTCTTCTTCAAAATTAGTTACCTCCATTATCTTACATTTTTATATAAAGATATTAATTCTTCCTAATTATACACTGTTATGGCGCAATTTTATATTACAGTTTTATTTCATTTATATTAATAGAATTATAGAAAAATTCTTTTAAAGACAATTAATTTTTTTATTTATATGATGAGAATACACTGTAAAATTGAAATAAATGACAATATAACAATTTAAATCTGCACAAAAAAACTGTCGTCAAAGTTATTAACTTTACGACAGTTTAAATGTATATTACAAAACTAATAATCTATTTATTGAAGTATTAACGATAAACCGGCTAATGTTGGCATTAAATTAACTAGAACGCCTCCGATTTTCAACCCCATTGTTATTTCTTTATCTTTAAAAGTACTAATAGCTAATATTAGCCCAATTAAAGCAATAATAAATGGTATCACTGGATTTGGATATTTTGGCTGTTCAAAAAATATTCCTAGACCAGCTATAACGGCACAAACAAGTGATAAATATAAGAATTTTTTCATATTAGTATAACTCCTATCTAGACGTAACTTACTATAACTTCTAGTTGCCCGTTAATGTGATTATCTAAATCATCAGCCGTTAATATGAGGTGACTTCCCGTTGACACTTCATATACATTTCCGTCTGTTATGATTTCACCTTCCCCAGAAATAATACTCACTAAGCAATAATCTCTAGGTTTTCTGAAGTTAAATGTACCTTCTATTTGCCATTTCGTAACAGTGAAAAAGTCGCTTTCTACAAGCATTTGACCTTTTTGTTCATCAGAATCTATTCTCACAGGTGCTACATTTGGGCTTGTTGGTCCTATATTGATAACATCAATACTTTTATCAAGATGTAATTCACGTTTCTTACCATCTTGCTCAATTCTATCATAATCATAAATTCTGTAAGTAGTATCTGAGTTTTGTTGCGTTTCTAGTATCATAATACCTTCTCCGATTGCATGCACTGTACCACTTGGCACATAGAAAAAGTCTCCCTTTTCAACTTTAACGCGCTTGAATAAATGATCCCAATCTTCATTTTGAATATATTCTTCAAGCTGTTCTTTCGAATTTGCATAAGTTCCATATATAATTTCTGCGTCTTCTTTTGCGTCAAGAACATACCAGCACTCAGTTTTACCAAACTCACCATTTTCATGTTCGTGTGCATATTCATCATCTGGATGAACTTGTACAGATAATTTTTGGTTTGCATCTAATATTTTCGTAAGCAATGGAAATTTCTTTTCTGAAGGATTTCCAAATAATTCAGGATGTTCTTCCCAAACCTTATCCAATGTTTGACCTTCGTAAGCTCCATTGGCAATAACATTAGGTCCATTTTGATGCGCTGATATACCCCAACATTCCCCAATATTACCATCAGGAATGTCGTAGCCCATTTTTTCTAAATTACGTCCTCCCCAAATACGCTCTTTAAATACGGGTTTCAATACTAATGGAGACATTTAATCATCCTTTTCTTTTTTGTCGTTAAAAATATATGTAAGTTCAATTAATTAAATTAAATATATACCCTTCGTGATTGTACCATATAGTGCTTTACTTATGAAATACTGAAATGGCAGTGGGAAGGAAATCTCATTTTTCTAAAAAGACTTCATAGCCTCATCCTAGAAAGAATGAGACTACATTTTAACTTATTATTTACTCCAATATATATCTCCACCAGGTCCTAATGGTAAACCTAGTAAGAACCATATAATCATAAATATAGGCCAAACAATCGCCAATACAATCGAATATGGCATTAAACTAGAAATTAATGTTCCAAGTTTCATATTCTTATCATATTTTTGAGCATATGATAGTAATAGTGGTAAGTAAGGCATCATCGGTGTTATTGGATTTGTGATTGAATCTCCTATACGATAAACCATCTGTGTAAACGCGGGATGATATCCTAATAACATAAACATAGGTATAAATATTGGTGCTAATATCGCCCATTTTGCGGATGCGCTACCTATTAGCAAGTTAATTAAACAACTTAATAATATTAATCCTATTATTAACACTACACCATTTTGACCTTGTAATAATTCTGCGCCTTTAACTGATATAACAACACCTAGGTTGCTCCAATTTAAATACGCTAATAATTGTGAAGCAAAAAATACAATTACGATAAAACTTCCCATTGTCGCCATTGAATCAGTTAACATTTTCCCTAAATCTTTTGTATTTTTAAGTTTACCTGACATAATTCCATAAACAAAACCGGGAACAAAGAAAACAACAAGAATGATTATACCAACACCATCCATTAATGGCGATTCTTCGATTAAGCTTCCAGTTTTAGCGTTTCTTAGCCAGCCATTTTCAGGTATTGATAAAGCTAATAAAATTACTATAACCGCAAAGAAACTCCAATTAGCAAACTTTAATGCTTTGTTTTCTTTAGATGTTATTTCATTATCATCACTTGAACTATCTGTTTCTTCTTTATATGTACCTAGACGTGGTATAACAATTTTCATACTTACAAAATAAATTGCTGGTAATAAAATGATAGAAGATGCTGCTATAAAATACCAGTTCATAGCTACGTTCAACGAAATATCTTTGCTAATAATTTCAGCTGCTGGTTTGGTAAATGCATAAACAAGCGCATCACTCATACCTAAAGTTAAATTAGCTGCAAACGCCCCTAAGGCAGAAGCATATGCCATCGCTAAACCAGCTATCGGATGATAACCAAGTTTAATAAAAACTAATGCCGTCAAAGGTGGTAAAACTACTGGAGCTGCATCTCCAGCAGCATTCCCAATAATACCTACAAATATAATAATGGGTACTATAATTTTCTTAGGCGCTTTATTAACTATCATTATCATTAATTTATCAAAATATCCTGTTTTTTCTGCTACACCTATTCCGAGCATAACTGCAAGTACAAGGCCTAATGCTGGGAATTCGGAAAAGTTTGTTATAGATTCACTTAATATTTTAGAAAAACCTTCTCTAGAAATTAGATTTGTTACTTCTACTGTTTTTCCTGTACCTGGGTTTTCTACTTTTATATTGAACAAAGATACAAACCAAGATAGTACAATTAATCCTACACATAAAAGGAAAAATAATATACTTGGATCTGGCAATCGGTTTCCTGCTTTTTCTATGAAGTTTAAGAATCTATTAATAATAGAAACTTTTCTCTTTGTCTGATTCATAATAGCCCCCTTAATATAAGAAATTAGAAATATTATATCATAAAATATCTATATATTTTGAAGTTTCTGACGATTTGTAATGTATGATTTTATTATTTATATAAAATCTATTTATTCGGTGTAATTTGGATATTATTTTTTAATAATTAATATTGCTAAACTCTTGAAGGGACCTTATACTTAAGATACAAATATTAAATTGTAATAAGCTTTTTCATTATTGCAATGATAAGTTACAGTTTATTATTTTACTGTGAGAAGTCTTTATATATGATTATGAAATGGAACGGATGGGTTATACATACCCAAAGCGATAAGCATCCTGAAGCTTATCGCTTTTTATTTTTATAAATAATATATAACGAATAGAGGCCGAGACAAATGTCTCGGCCTCTTTCGGTTTATTGAGCAAGTGTTTCGTCTCAAGCTTTATTTAATATCATTAATCATCATCTAATGTGTTTTAATACTGCGTTTTCAACTTCAGACAAATGAAATGCCATTTTTTCTTCAGCTAATTTACTATTTTGACTTTTTATAGCTTCGTATATATCTTTATGTTCATTATAGAGCTTCTCAATCGATTTGCTTTTTGTATATAAATATATTCTTCTTGTTTCTTTCATAGTATGTTGCATTAATTCTGATACATTGCGCAATAGCTGTTTTAACATGTAATTATTTGAAGCATCAGCAATAGCAAGATGGAATCTTAAATCTGAAGCTTCTCCTAATTCATTTTTTTTAATTGCTACTTTCATATCAAAAAGTGCCGCTTCAATTTCCTTAAGATTATTTTCATCACGATTAGATGCTGCCAATCTTGCTACACCAACTTCAACTATATTACGTACTTCTAATAAATTTTCGATGTCTTCCACATTAGCATTAATTGCTTCAAGATTAAATTTTGTTTCTTCTCTATTTATAACAAAAGTTCCTTGTCCATGTTTAATATCGACATATCCCATTGCTCGTAAAGCATTCAATGCTTCTCTAATAGTAGCTTGACCAACACCAAAACTCTCAGATAATGCTTTGATTGACGGTAATCGATCACCAGGATTTATACGACCTTCGTTAATATCAAATATGATGACATCTGCAACTTTTTCATATAATTTCTGATTCGATATTTTCATTTTTTATTTCTCCACCTTGTAAAATCATTAGTAGAGCAATTATATCATTTTATATTTTTGACTTGATCACATTTTAAGATTTTTTAGAAAATTCCCTTTCAATGCTTGAAATTGCTTCTTCTAATGTTGCTCCTGTTGATAATGATACGCTCGCTAGAAATGCGCCTTCAACAATAGGCCCGTCAACTTTATATAATTTATAATCACCTTCGTATAAATCAATAGCCATTTCCAAGTTCATTTCTGCTGACCCAATATCGTAAAATAACAATGCATCTTCTGTCAGTTCATCGATGATTTCGTTAACTGTATCGATACTTGTTCCTATCTCACCTTCATTATTTCCGCCTTTAGCAATTACTGTTACATCTGGTGACATTTGTGCTAACAAATCTTTCACACCTTGTGCTATATCTTTACTATGACTAATAATTCCTATTGTCGCCATTTTCTACACATCCTCACTTAAAGCATTCAATACAAATACCATACTCTGTGCACCTGGATCGATATGTCCAATTGAATCCTTTTTGAAATATGCTGCTCTACCTTTAGTAGCTTCTAAATCTTTCGTATCATCTGCAAATTGTTGTAATTGTTCTTTACTTATAGATTGATTGTTTTCTAAGTACTCAGATGTTTTTTGTAGCACATCATACATCGTTTTTTCGCCACCAGAAACTTTACCTCGTGTTGCTACAGCATTTTTAAATTCATCAATGTATTCTTTCAAATTATCTTGATTAATTTCATCATAGTTAAGAGAAGCCATTTTTACAAAACTAAATCCATAGAGTGGACCAGACGCCCCTCCTACAGAACTCATTAATGTCATACCTGTTGATTTCAAAACTTCACTTAACGTATCCCCAGAAATTTTCTCGTCAACTGCTTTGAAACCTCTCAGCATATTAACGCCATGATCCCCGTCACCAATTGCTCTGTCTAAGTCTGTTAAAAGTTGTTCTTCTTGTTCAAAAGTATTTCTTAAATCTTTTAATTTTTTAGTTAATAAATCTGCATCCATGGATAAATCCTCCTATACGAAATATTTACTTTCTGTCGGTGCATCAAAAGCATCGCAATATTCATCATCATAAGGTACTAAAGTAATAGAAAAACCTTGCATATCTAAAGCTGTCATATAATTACCGATTAAATATTTTTCGATATTTAATTCATTTTCTTTAGCATATTCATTAAAGTAATGTGAAACAATCGCTAATTCAGAATCTGGAGTTGCACCCATGCCATTAATCATTACGATTAATGTTTTATCTGATATTTCTTTCTCTAATTCGTGCATTAACCTTTTAATAATTTCATCGATTGGTTCAATATCCTCTTGATATATACTACGTTCACCATGAATACCGATTCCTATTTCCATTTGATTCTCTTTTAAATCAAAACCGTATTGACCAGTAGTTGGTACTAAACAAGGATAAATAGCCATACCAATTGTTCTTATCTTTTCGATAAATGTTTCTGTTCTACTCTTTATATCAGCGAGATTGAATCCATTATCGGATAAGAAACCTGCATATTTATGGACTAAGACTGTTCCGGCTACACCTCTTCTATCTTCTATGTTTTCGATAGATATATCATCTCTCACCACGATTGACTCACAAGAGATACCTTCCATCTCAGCCATTTCTTGCGCCATCTCAAAATTCATTACATCCCCTGCATAATTTTTCACTATTAAAAGAACACCTTCATCTGTAGCTACATGTTTGATTGCTTCTAAAATTTTATCAGGAGTAGGAGATGTAAACACTTCACCACATACAGCTGCATCTAACATACCCTCTGCCACATAACCAGCATGAGCAGGTTCGTGGCCTGAACCTCCTCCAGAAACTAAAGCAACACCTTTTGTTTTTAGTTTTTTTCTTACTACTACATTTTCACTTATTATTTCAACCGCATCATCCATTATTTCAATGCCTTTTAACATATCAGCAACAAAATTTGTTTTTTCTTTCATTAATTTCTTCATACTATGACCTCCCGATTGAATTCTATTACCTCAATACTATTATAAAACGTTTAAGGTAGTAAGCGTTAACAATATGGATATATATAAAATCCATACACAAGAGACATTATCAAGAATTCGTATTAGCTGCATTGAATAATACGTTAATCTATAAAAGTCATGTTATGCATGGATTTTATACTAAGTTATTTATTTTATTTGATACACTCTTGTTTCAAAAGGTTTTAACTTTTGTGTTTTTTCAACATCTCTATAATTATTCAGTAATAAATCATAATATTCAATTTTAAAAGCTTTAGATATATCTGCTTCTTCACTAGTTAAATTACACATTATAATAACTTGATTGTTATCAAGCTTTCTCTTATAAGTATAAATTTGTGGATGATATTCATCTACTAATTCATAAACACCATAATTAAATACATTATTAGATTTTTTAAGTTTAATTAGCTTTTTATAGTAACTTAAAATTGAATCTTCATCTTCTAATTGTTGTTCAACATTTATACTTTTATAATTAGGATTTACATGGAACCAAGGTCTTTCTTTTGAAAATCCTGCATAATCAGTTTGATTCCATTGCATCATTGTTCTCGAATTATCTCGATTTACTCTACTGAAATCATGTAATAATTGCTCTACGTTTTCTCCATTTTCTTTTTTTAATCTAACTTCATTTTTGACTGATACATCATTAAATTCTTCTAATGATTGGAATGGATAGTTAGTCATACCTATTTCTTGTCCTTGATATATAAATGGCGTCCCTTTTTGTAAGAAATAATTCGTCGCATGACTTGTCGCACTTTCATACCAATAATGTTGATCGTCTCCCCACGTTGAAACAAGTCTTGGTTGATCGTGGTTTTCAATAAATAAAGCATTCCAACCCTTACCTTCTAATTGGTTTTGCCATTTGGTCATAACTTCTTTATATCTTTGAATGTCGAACCCTGCATCTTCAGTATTCCATAATCCTAAGTGCTCAAATTGAAATATCATATTAAATATTCCATTTTCAAACCCGACCCAATTTTCAGCATCATATGGAGAAACACCGTTCGCTTCACCGACTGTCATGATATCATACTTATTAAAAGTTTCGTCTCTCAGCTCTCTTAAATGTTCTAAAATACCTGGCCTATTTGTATATCGCTCGAACGCAGGTTTAAAATTCGTTTCATTTTCAGCATATTCAATATCACCATCTTCAAATGATTTTTGAATATGTGTAATGGCATCTACTCTAAATCCATCAATTCCTTTATCAAACCACCAATTAATCATCTTATATAATTCTTTTCTAACATCTGCATTTTCCCAGTTAAGGTCTGGCTGTTTTTTACTAAATATATGCAAATAATATTCATCAGTTTCATTTGTTTTTGCCCATGCAGAACCATTAAAAATACTTCCCCAGTTATTGGGCTCTTTATTATTATTTCCTTCTTTCCAAATATACCAATCTCTCTTAGAATTTTTTTTACTGGATTTTGATTCTATAAACCATGGATGTTCATCTGAAGTATGATTTATAACTAAATCTAAAATTAATTTCATACCGAGATCATGCGTTTCTTCTAGTAATAAATCAAAGTCCTCCATCGTACCGAATTCTTCCATTATATCTTGATAGTCACTTATATCGTAGCCATTATCATCATTAGGTGACGTAAAAATTGGAGAAACCCAAATTACATCAATTCCTAAATCTTTTAAATAACTTAATTTCTCTCTTATGCCGTTAATATCACCTATCCCATCGTCATTAGAATCTTTAAAACTTCTTGGATAAATTTGATAACATACAGCTTCTTTCCACCAAATACGCTCTTCCATATTTAAACATTCTCCTGTCTTTTTGTAGATGCTCTTTCTATAATCTCAGTCGGTATAATAGTGTTTTTCTTAATTATATGTGGATCTTCTATTAATTTAATCATGGCTATACCTGCTTCTTCCCCTAAATATTCAGGATGAATATTTACAACTGTTTGGGGTGGCGAAGCAGATTCATTAATGAAAGAATCATTAAATGTTGCAGTCATTACATCATCAGGAATTCTTATGTTGTAGTGATACAAAACACTTAATAAATTTATATTTAACATGCTATCTGATGTAATAATTGCGCTTGGAAATACTTCTTGTTCCTTCATTTTCTTAACGACTTCCATAATTTCATTTCTTTCAGGTCGTGCATTAAAAATATGAAATTCATTAACATTATTTTTTAAGCAAACCCTTTTAAACCCTTCAATTCGATCTATTGCCACTGCATACGAATCTGGTTCAGCAATAAAAGCTAAATGGTTATGTCCCTTATCTATCATAAACTGCGTCATTAATTCGCTCGCTTCAATATTATCGTTATCAATATGAATAATATCTCGTTCTTGTAGTTGCTTGCCTATAACAACAAACGGGAATTTATTTTTTTTAAGTAATTTTATAATTGGATCATTTTCTTTTGAATACAGCATGATAAATCCATCAATAGATTTAGATTTCATTAAACTTTCTACTTCTGCGATTAATTCTTCTGACTCAATCGCAGTGGTCATAATCGTAGAATACGCTCTTTTTTTACATGCGATAGATATGCCCATCAATACATCGGTAAAGAACGGATTTTGAGTCATTTCTTTAGATGCTGTCTTTAAAATTAATCCTATTGTTTTTGTTTTTTGAGTTACAAGTGTTCTTGCAGCTACATTAGGTTCATAACCTAATTTTCGCATAACAGCTTTTACTTTTTTCGATGTATTTTCACTGATGCTTTTATGACCGCTTATTACTCTTGAAACTGTTGAAGGGGCTACATTAGCCTCTTTTGCGACATCTTTAATTGTAACCACAAAACCACTCCTTATTATCCTTTAGTTGCACCTGCAGTTAATCCAGTGACTAAATATCTTTGTAAAAGTAAAAATACGATTGAAATTGGGATTGCTATCATCATAGCACCTGCAGCAAAAACTGTGAAATTATTACCGAACTGGTCATTTATAAAATTAAATAATCCAACTGCCAATGTATATTTTTCAGGACTTCTTAATAAGATTCTAGGTAATATAAAGTCCATGAATGGTCCCATAAAATTAAACAGTGCTACTACTGCTAATATCGGTTTAGCTAAAGGTAACATAATTGTGAAGAATATTCTCATATGCCCAGCACCATCCATTTTGGCTGACTCATCTAATTCTTTTGGTATTGTATCAAAATACCCTTTCACTAAAAACGCATTCATCGGTATTGATCCACCGATATAGATCAAAGTTAGCCCAAATAATGAATCTAAAAGACCGATAGTATTTAACAAGATATAAATAGCTACCATCGCCATTAAAACAGGAAACATTTGAAGTATTAAAAATGCTATTAACCCATATTTTCTACCTACAAATCTATATCTTGAAAAAGCATAAGACGTTAAACCTACAAATATAACTGAAAATAATGCATTTGCAGTCGCAACGATTAATGTGTTTTTATACCAAGTTAAATAATCACTAGAAGGATCTGTTAATAAAAATATATAGTTTTTTAGCGAAGCATCTTTAGGTATCATACTTGATCCATATAAATTTGAACCCGAGTTTAAAGATAATCCTAATGTCCATAATAACGGATAAATAATGATAATAAACATAACAGCCAAAATACTATACATCAAAATAGCTCTTAATATATTTTTGTTTTTCTTATTCATTAAATATCCCCCTCATCTTTAAACGTACTTGTTTTTCTAAATTGTATAAATGCAATTATTGCGATAAATATCCCAATAATTAATGAAATAGTAGCTGCCATATTATAGTTTTGCATATCGAATGTTAAGCGATAAACCCATGATATTAATATATCTGTACTTCCTGCGTTTTGGCCTGATACTGGCGGTCCACCTTTATTAAATAAATATATAAGGTTAAAGTTATTAAAATTACCTGCATATTGCATAATCAATAACGGAGCAGTTGCAAACAAAATATGAGGAAATGTTATGTTTCTAAATTTCTGCCAACTTGAAGCGCCATCCATATCAGCTGCTTCATACCAATCTGATGAAATACTTTGTAATACACCAGTAAATAAAGCAAATACAAAAGGAAAACCTAACCATACTTGAATGAATATCAAAGCTATTTTCGCCCAAAATGGATCGTTTAACCACGCTGGTGCTATACCTAATAAGGGTTGCAATATATCATTATTTATTGAACCAAAATCATCGTTAAATATTGCTGCAAATATTAAAATAGTAACAAATGATGGTACTGCCCATGGAAGAATCAATACTGTTCTAATTAATTTTTTAAACTTTACCAACGGGTGATTTACAATTATAGCCAACAATAATGCCAACACAATTTGTAAAGTTGTAGCTACTAGTGTCCATACAATTGTCCAAGTTAATACATTAAAAAAAGTTGTCTTCCAAATAGGAACAGTTAATAACGATTTAAAATTATCAAAGCCAACCCATTCTAATAAATTTCTAGGAGGTGCATTATATAAATTATAATTCGTAAAAGCTAAAAAACACATAAATAGTAATGGAAATACTACAACAAAAATTAATAAAAAAATACCTGGTGAAATCAATAAATAAGGGAATGTTTTATCCCATGTTGCAACCATACGTCCTTTACTATCTTTAATTTCGTGACCTCGGTTATATTGTTCGGCGTTTCTATATGCATCGATTATATTTACAACGTAAAGTGTGATAGCAAATGCTATAAGTATGAGGGATATAATCCCTTGCGCTAACAATACTCTTGAATCATCTAGTTTTGGCACTGTACCAAGCGTAAATAACCCCCAAAATCCAATGTTCATAAACTGATAAAAAACACTTATAAAACTAATAAAAAATATAATAAAAATACTGCCTTTTATGTATCTTTTATTATAAAATTGTCCAACACCTGGAATAACGGACAATATCCCAGCTAATTTAGGATTTCTATTCTTCATATTTGACACCTTCTTTTATTTTTTAGATGCATTCATAATTTTCACCTGTTCGTCTATATTACTTTTTGCTTCATCTAATGCTTCTTTTGAATCTTTCCCATTTGACATAAATATCGCTGCATTTCCCATAGGATCCCAGACCTGACTCATTTCTGGAATATTAGGCATTGGAACAGCATTTTGTGCTTGTTGCTCATATGGTCTTAGAAGTTCATTTTTAGATGAAACATCTGTACGTCCTGTAATTTCTTGCATATCATCAGTATATTTCTGCATGTTCTTTTGATTTGTTAGAAATAATAATAAATCTTTAGCCCAATATTTCTCCTTACTGTACTCTGATATAAACCAACCACGAACACCTAAAAATGGTTTCATTTGTTTGCCATTATCTTTAGGTAAAATCGCTGTACCAAAATCGTCACCTAATTCTTCTTTAAACTCTGAAGTTTGCCATGGACCAGTCACAAACATGCCAACTTTTCCTTCTTTAAATAAACCAACAATGACATCTTGATCTGCTGACTTTGTGATATAACCTTTTTCATACCATGATTGCAGTCTTTTGCCACTTTCTACTACAGCTTTATCATTTACTGCTACATCTGTAGTATCAAACCCGTTATCTTTTTCTTTAAAAATGTATCCGCCTTGTGAAAATAAAAATGGGTAATTAAAGTAAAAGTTTTTAGCATCAAACATGAAACCATATTGTTTTTTATCTTTATCAGTTATGTTTTCAGCAATTTTTTCTACATCTTCCATAGTCTTTGGTGGTGTTTTTACAAGCTTTTTATTATAAACGACAGCCGTTGATTCAACTATTACTGGTAATGCTAATTGTTTACCTTCGTAGTTTAATGCATCTAATGCATCTTTTGAATATCCTTCAAGTTCTTCTTCTGTAAAATCAATTTCTGCTGCCAATCCTTGTAAGTATGCATCTCCTGCTCTATCCTGAGGTTGAAAGAATAAATCAGGTCCTTTTCCAGAGGGGCCATCTAAAGATAAATTGTCAACTTGGTCATCCTGTGCAGTGTTTTTTAGAATAATTTCTATTCCTGTTTTTTTAGTGTATTCTTTCGTTACTTCTTTATAGAAAGACATTTGCCTATCTCCATCAACCCACATTGTTAACGATTCAGGTTTTGAAGTCTTTTCATCATCATTTAAAGCTTTATCAATATCTTCTTGTGTACGTTTTGGACCACAACTTACTAATAACGTAACAACTAGTATCACTGAGCAAAATTTTATTATTCGCTTCATATGCTCTCCTTCTTTCAAGTGTTAATTTGACATTGATTTAATTTTTTATTTTTTCTCCGGTTTCTTTATCAAAGAAATGACATTTATTTAAATCGATGGCTAATTCAATTTCTTCATTAGGATTTACTACTGTTCTTGCATCTAATTTCGCTGAAAATTCAATGTCACTAAACAAACCATGTATCATTATTTCTGAACCTAATAATTCACTTACTAATACTTTTGTTTTGAATGTTGTATCCCGATGTGCTGATATAAATATTGGTTCATCGTGAATATCTTCTGGTCTTATACCAAATCTTATGTCTTTCCCATCATAACCAGCATTTGTTAATAATCTTGTCTGTCTCTCATTCAACTTAATCACTTGATCGCCTATTTCTAAGTTATCTTGATTTATTTTTGCATCGAAAATGTTCATTGCAGGTGAGCCAATAAATTGAGCAACAAACTCATTTTCTGGCGAATCATACACTTCTCTTGGTGTACCTATTTGCATGATATCTCCATCTTTCAATACAACGATGCGACTTGCCATTGTTAATGCTTCAGTTTGGTCATGTGTTACGTAAATTGTTGTCGTTTGTAGACGTTCATGTAATTTCAAAATTTCAGTCCTCATTTGAACACGTAATTTTGCATCTAAATTAGATAAAGGTTCATCCATTAAAAATACTTTAGCATCTCTAACAATCGCTCTACCCAAAGCTACTCTTTGTCTTTGTCCACCAGATAAAGCTTTAGGCTTTCTCGGTAAAAATTCTTTTAAACCTAAAATTTCTGCAGCATATTGTACCCTTTTGTCTATTTCTTTTTTATTCATTTTTCTAAGTTTTAAGCCAAAAGCCATATTATCGTATACTGTCATATGTGGATATAAAGCATAATTTTGAAATACCATCGCTATATCTCTATCTTTAGGTGCTACATCGTTCATTCTTGAACCATCAATAGAAAATTCACCATCCGTTATATCTTCTAGCCCTGCTATCATCCTTAATGTTGTTGATTTGCCACACCCTGACGGACCGACAAACACTATAAATTCTTTGTCTTTAATATGTAAATTAAAATCATTAACCACCGTATTTCCTTTATCATAGGTTTTCTTAATATTTTCTAATTTTAAATCGGTCATATGATTCCCTCCGTTAATTGAAATCGCTTTCATTTTTAAATATAAACTTATCATATGTGTAATTTAACAATTTGTCAATGAATTTTACGCAAACGTTTGCATTTATATTTATATACATATATTAGCTTTATAAATACATATCTATAATCTAGCGCAAACGTTTGTTTTAATAATGTATTTTATTGTTGCAATTTTAGTTCACAGGGTGTACTATATGAAAAGTAATAAGTACAGGAGGTGTACTAATGGAAAATAATGAATTAAAAAAAGCATTTAACCTATTTCAAGAATCTATTGTTAACATTCATAGCGAAGTAGCAAAAATTTTAAATAAGTCTGGGTTAGATGAAGTAATCTCTAAAGAACAATTTCAAACTCTAAAAATTATTAAAGAATCTCCTAAATGTACATTTAGCTTTATAGCTCAAAGACAAGGTGTTTTTAAAACAGCAATATCGAACAGAATTAATAAACTAAAGCATTTAGATCTTATTTCAATCCAACAAGGTGAAGATAAAAGAGAAAAATCTGTATTGCTAACTGAAAAAGGATTATCTCTTGTTAGTCGTACTGAAGATATAATCTATGAAACTTTTAGTCGTAAATTATCTTCTCATTTCTCTGATCAAGAAATCATCACATTCGTTAAACAGCTCCAAAAAGCAAACAATCTTATAACTGGAAAGGATAATGCTAAACATGTTTGATGATATAAAAAACTTATGGACACATAAATTTATGCTCATTTCTTTAATAGCAATCATGCTTTTACCGCTTATTTATAGTTCTGTATTCGTGGGGTCTTTGTGGGATCCTTATGGTAAAACTGACGAATTAAAAATATCAATAGTCAATTATGATAAAGGCGGCGAAATTAATGGTGAGAAGACGAATATAGGTAATGACGTCGTTGATAAATTAAAGGATAATGATAAATTCAAATGGGAGTTTGTAGAACAATCTACTGCAGATAAACATTTAGAACGCGGTGAATCTTATGCAGTTATAACAATACCTGAAAATACAACTAAAAACGCTGGGTCCATGTTAGATAAATCTCCAGAAAAAATTGATTTAAATATTAAAACAAACCCTGGATATAGTTATACTGGTTCTCAAATTGCAACTAAAGCAGTAACAGCAGTTGAAGATAACCTAAGTAGTTCTATTCGAGACAAATACATTACAGAAGTATTTAATGGCATGAATAAACTTACAGATGGTTATAAAGATACCTCTAAAGCTTTAGGACAAATGTCTGATGCAGAATCCCAACTTATAGATGGTAATCAACAAGTTGAATCTGGGTTAGAACAAATGGCACCTATGGCCGGAGCTCAAGGAGAGCAACTTCTACAAGGTAGTAAGCAAGTATCACAAGGTCTAAACGAACTACAAGCTAATAATAATAAATTGAAAGATAATATTGATAAAGCTATTAAACAGTCTGAAGGTCAATATTTTAATAAGAAAAATACAGATTCCATCAATAAACCAGTTAAATCAAGTGAAAACGACTTAACTGAAGTAGATAATTATGGTCAAAGTTTCGCACCATATATTCTTGCATTAAGCTTATATGTCGGAGCAGTAGCCTTTGCTGCAGTTTATCCAATAGATAAACGTATGGGAGATTCAACAGGAATCAAATGGTGGTTAAGTAAATTTGTTATTTATTTCTTACAATCTGTAGGTTCAGCACTCGCACTAGCAGTACTATGTCTATATATATTTGATATGGATATCGCCAACCATGGATATTTCACACTGACACTTCTATTATGGAGTTTAGCAGCTTATATGATTGTTACTTTCTTAACTGTAGTATTAGGTAATATCGGTAAATTCTTAGCAATCATATTATTAATTTTACAGTTAGGTTCTAGTGAAGGTACTTTCCCTATTCAATTATCAGGCAAGTTCTTCCAAGATCTACACCCATTTTCTCCAATGAGCTATGTTATTAAAGCATTAAGAGAAAATATATTTAACTTTACAAGCGACGTAACGTACTTACAATCTATGTTGATTATTGGAAGTATCGCAATTGTTTTTGCATTACTATCAATGCTTGTTTATACAATACGTTCTAAATATCCAAACTTTAGACGTAAAGCAAACGAAAACGATTATTAATATAGCTACGTATCCCTATTTAAAAAGAAGCTGGAACATTATAAATGTTCCAGCTTTTTTGATTTTAGGTTAGAAAAAGTAAATTCGTGAGTCTATTTAATCGTAAATCCAACAAGAGAGGATCTATTTGGATTTTCGACTTTATTAATCCAACAACATACCCTCTATTTGGATTTTCGGCTTAATTAATCCAATAACAATATATTCTATCCAAAAAAGAGCCAGAGATTTATATCTCAAGCTCTTTTTTTAATATATTTCTTAACTATATTTATTTTTCTTCATAGTCTATTACAATTTTACCTATACTATTTCCTTTTTCTATCATTTCATGAGCTTTTGTAATTGTTTCTACAGTTAAGCCTTTTAATGTTTGATAATGTGTTGTTTTAATAGAGCCTCTATCTATTAATTTCATCAATTCACTTAAATATTTATGATGTTGTTTCATATCTTCAGTTTCATATTTAGGTCTTGTAAACATAAATTCAAATGAAAATGAAACACTCTTATCTTTTAATAAATTTAAATCTACTTTATCCATAAAATTAACTAACGCTACAATTTTACCTCTAGGTTTTATCATTTCTGCCATTACTGCAAAGTATTCATCACTATTATGCGTATCAAAAATATAATCTACTTCATTGATACGGTGAGCTTTTAATTCATCTGGTAAATGGTGTTTATGATTTAATACAATATCAGCGCCCATTTTTTCAGACCATCTTCTTGTTTCTTTTCTAGAAGCTGTAGTGATTACAGTTAAACCTAGATGTTTTCCAATTTGAGTTGCTATTGAACCAACACCACCAGCTCCATTGATAATCAGTAATTTCTTCCCTTCATTATCTTCAGGGTTTGTTGATATATTTAACCCTTCGCAGAGCGCTTCAAACGCTGTAAGTGAAGTTAAAGGTAATGCAGCAGCTTCTACATTGGATAAATGTTCTGGTTTAATACTTACTAGCCTTTCATCAACGAGTTGATATTCTGCATTAGAACCTTGTCTTATGTTAGATCCTGAGTAGTATACTTCATCTCCAACATGGAATAATTCAACGTCATTTCCAACCGCTTCTACAACACCTACTGCATCATAGCCTAATACTTTGTAATCATCGTAGTTTGCCGTTCGTAACTTTGTATCTACTGGGTTAATACTTGCTGCTTTTACATTTACAAGTATATCTTTACCTTCAGCTTTAGGCGTAGGTAATTCTAATTCTTCAAAACCGTTTTCTTCATTTAAATCAAAGCCATTTTTAAATCCAATTGCTTTCATTTAATCCCCACCTCTTGTTTTATTTTATAAAGGCTTACTATAATAGTTATGATCTTCATCTAAAACCATACCTAATTTTTGATATAGTTTGTTTCCAGCTACATTTGTTTTCTCTGTTTCCAAATACATTATCTCATACCCATTTTCTTTACCATATTGAAATGCTTGGTTCATGAGTTTCTCACCAACGTGTTTACCACGTGCTTGCTCAGTAACAAACAAATCATTAATAATAAGTAGTTGTGACATTTTCATCGAAGAAAGCATCGTATATAATTGTATAAATCCAATAACATCATTTTCTTCTTCAGCTATAAATATAGTAGCATTTTTATTTTTTAAATTATTATACAGAAATGTATTAGCCTGTTCTTTATTAGATTTTTTCCCCGCATGAACACGATATGCATTAAAAATTGGTACAATTCGTGAAATGTCATCTTCGTTAATTTTTACGATATTCAATTGTATATCCCCCTGTTTATCTATAAAAATTTATCTATCACTCATAATTGTGTTTTCATCAGCTTTAAGTTTCGGTCTTACTACAAGTTCGCCACTACATTCTGGGCAAACATAATATAGATTTTCTGCACAATCACGGCAAAAAGTATGTTCTTTAACACAAATAAAAGCATTACTTTTTTCATGGAAAACATAATCGCAATTGTCGCATTTTGTTTTCATTTCCAATACCATCTCTATCACTCCATTATTGTATGTTAATATTGATTATAATTATCATATCATTTTTTAGTATTTAATATTAATATGAAGGTGATTATATTGGAAAAAGAACTTGTCGGTAAATGTAAGATTTGTCAAAAGAATATTTATTGTAACAGTGGTTTTATAGAAGGTATTGTTTTAGAAGATAAGACATTAATTTGTTTTAAATGTACAAAAAAACAGGCTGAGACATAATTAAATGTCTCAGCCTAATTAATTATACACCTTGATCGAGTTTATCCATCATAGTTTTCATCAATTTTATTTGTCCAGTATGGTAATTAGTATGCGTAACACCAAAAGGTATTGTTTCAGCAAAAGTTGTCATATTAGCTAATGGCTCATTTCGTTTACGATCTAATTGGTCATCTACAATATTTAATATTCTGTCTAATTGTGTATTTAAAATACCTTTTAGTTCTTTAAATGTTGGTTCAGCGCCAGTAAAGCTTTGAGGTGAAGTACCAGGTGCAAATGACTTTCCTAATTCAGCCCCTAAAGTATTCTCTTCCTCAGTCGTACCAAATACAAACGTTTCATTCGCAACTATGATATGACCTAGCTGCCACTTAATATTATTATTAGCCAACTCTAACTGAAAGTCTGCCTCTTTCTCATCAATATCTTTTATAATATTTGATAACATATTATAAGAAATTTCAAACTGTTCTTTTAGCATATAAATCTTCCCCCTATTATTATTTCATTAATATGAAATATCTCCTCATGATTTGGAAGTTAATCAAGTGACTTTCTACTTTATCTTAATATCCTATATACAACATAACTTGTTATAGCATATGTATCAAGAAACAGGCTTTATTCCATGGACTGTATAGTGAGTATAATTTTATCGTATATTATTTACCAATAGCCAATCTAATATATCTAGAAAACTTTTAGCTTATATATTCTTTTCTGCTACAACTATATAAACAGGCTGATTAGCAATTTTACCTTCTGGATAAAATACATCTACTTTATCAAATCCTGCATCTCGAACTTGTTCTACCATATCTTCTGACGAGACTCTTGGAGCTTTTGTTAAATCTAGCTTTTCTAATTCAATACATAGAAATACGCCTTTATTTTTTAAGACTCTATATATTTCATTTAAAGCCTGCGAAAGTGGACTTACTTCATGCAGTGATATTGATGCAATTGCTCTATCGAATGTTTCGCTACTTAATTGAATATCTTTAAAATCTGATACCAGTGTTTCAATATTCGTAATTTCTTTTTCCTTAGATTTTTTATCTAAATAATTTAAAATGTCTTCATCAAAATCAATTGCAGTTACTTCATCTACGTACTTAGATATTGGAAGACTTATATACCCTACTCCAGCTCCAAGATCTAATACTTTATCCACTTTATTTAGAGAAATAAATGATAGTATATCTTCTACTGGAATTCTTTGTATCGTCTCTAAGTTATTGATTTTCTTTGTTAATTTTTGATTCATTAAAATACCTCCTCAAATAGATAAAACAGAATTTATATATAAATTTAATTATGCTTCTTTGCTTATATCGTGCTTTAATAAAATTTAATTTTAATGCAGTAATTCACTTTTCAAAGATATTAAAGACTTTTTATATCTTTGATTGAATCATAGTAACACCAGATATAATACAAGTCAACTTGGAGGTTTAGAGATTTTAATATATTTTATATAATGATAAAAATATTTATTAGTTAAGTATAAAAAATCCCATAAGCATTTGCTTATGGGAATTAAAATAATATTGGTAAACAATATTAACGTTTTGAGAATTGTGGTGAACGACGAGCGCCTTTAAGACCAGGTTTCATACGTTCTTTCATACGTGGATCACGAGTAAGTAATCCTGCGCGTTTTAATGAAGCACGGTATTCTGGGTCAGCTTCTAACAATGCACGTGCAATTCCGTGACGGATAGCTTGTGCTTGTCCTGTTAAACCGCCACCTTGAACGTTTACTAAAACATCATAGTTTCCTTTAGTTTCAGTTACTTCAAATGGTTGGTTTAAATCTAAAATTAATGATTCAAATGGTAAGTAGTCACGTACGTCACGTTTGTTAATTGTTATGTTACCTTCACCAGGTACTAAACGTACACGTGCTACTGAATGTTTACGACGGCCTGTGCCTTGATATTCAACTTGTGCCAATGTAGTATCCTCCTCTTAATTAACCACGTAACTCGTAGTTTTCAGGTTGTTGTGCAGCATGTGGATGCTCTGCACCAGCATATACGAATAATTTTTTACCTTGTTTTTCACCAAGTTTATTATTTGGTAACATACCTTTGATAGATGTTTCTAATAAACGAACTGGGTTTTTCTCTTTTAATTCACCAGCTGAAATTGATTTGATTCCGCCTGGGTGATTTGAGTGACGGTAGTAAATTTTATCTTGTTCTTTGTTACCTGATAAGTAGATTTTGTCAGCATTGATAATTATAACATTATCTCCTGTATCAACGTGTGGTGTATAAGTTGCTTTATGTTTACCGCGTAAGATTGATGCGATTTCTGATGATAAACGACCTAACGTTTCTCCTTCAGCATCAACAACAAACCATTTGCGATCGATGTTTGCTTCATTAGCCATAAATGTTTGACGCATTATAGTGTCCTCCTAAATTTTAAAAAAGTTCTGGTCAAGATGTATGAATTCGCCTGTACCAAAGAAAAAACATACATCTTATATTCCGTTATCTGATTCCTGCTTCTATATCTTAAAACACAATAAGATTCCGGGGCTTATCGTGGTGGTGATATAAAACAATACCGTTAACTATAATATAATTTATTTCGCTTTTTGTCAATTGATTTCAAACAATTTATATAGAGTTTTTCTTATGAATGTGAATGTGTTCTCCAAACTCTTCTTTGAGTTCTTCTTCGCTAAGATAAATTCTTTCTAAGTATAATCCATGTGCAGGTGCTGTATGTGGCACTTTATTACGATCTCTTTCTTCAAGTAATTTATGAATTTCCTGACCGCTTCTTTTCCCTTCACCTACAAGAATTAAATAAGCTACCATAACGCGTACCATATTATATAGGAAACCAGAACCTGTCACGATAAATTCAAAGCCTTCTTCCGTTTCTACAACTTCACTTTGATAAATTGTTCTTTCTTTGTTTTTTACTTCTGTCTTTTGTGAACAAAAACTTGTAAAATCATGTGTTCCTAAAAATGATTTTGCTGCTTCGTTCATTGCGTTTATATCGACCGGTTTCTTTTGTTGTACTTTTGTATCGTGTTCAAATACTTTTCTAGCTTCGTCTATATAAACTTTGTAACGATATTTTTTACCTACACAATGATATCGACAATGAAATGTATCACTGATTTGTTCTACGCTTTGAACATATATATCTTTTGGTAAAGCAGAATTAAATGCATACTGCCATTTATGTGGAGCGATATTCAAATCTGTATCAAAATGAAAATATTGTTCTATAGCGTGAACGCCTTTATCCGTTCTACTAGAAGGATGAATTCTAACAAATGTACGGTGCATTCTTTTTAGAATTCTTTCAAATTCATATTGGACTGTTCTTTCATGGTGTTGTATTTGAAACCCCATGAATTGTCCTCCATGATATGAAATTTTCACTAACATCCTCAAAATAGGCACCTCAATTTCTTAATAAATATATAACAATTGCTATGATAATAATTGTTGATAATGCTAACGTATCTCTCATACGCCAATTTAACTTACGATATGTTGTTCTAACATTTGATGCATTATATCCTCTTGCTTCCATTGCTACTGCTAAGTCGTCTGCTCTCTTAAAAGCCGAAATGAACATAGGAATTAACAAAGGTATAATAGCTTTAAATCTATTCATAATACTTCCAGACGTAACATCTGAACCTCTTGATGTTTGAGCCTTTATTATTCTTTCCAATTCATCCATTAAAGTTGGGATAAACCTTAAAGATATAGACATCATCATAGCCATTTCGTGAACTGGAAACTTTATTTTTTTTAAGGGTCTTAGCATTGATTCTATTGCATCTGTTAAACTAATTGGGCTTGTAGTAAGGGTCATAATAGTTGAAATCATAACAAGTAACACAAGTCTTAATACAATAAATGTTCCTTGTACTACACCATTTTGTTCAACTGTAAATATTTTAAAATCAATGAGCACAGGACCGCCTTTTGTTACGATTAAGTGCATGACGAATGTAAAGATAAATAGAATCATCACTGGAGTAAGACCTTTAATTAAAAACCAAAGTTTTATTTTTGATAAATACATAATGAATAAAACGGATAAAATCATGAAACAATAACTCAACCACGAATTACAAAAGAATATTAACACCATAAAAAGTAGTACAAAAATCATTTTCATTCGAGAATCAAGTTGGTGAATAATTGTATTACCAGGAATATAACGACCAATTATCAGTTTATCTGTCATGTTTCATCACCCACTTATCATACATATCTTTAAACATTTCTTCAGAAGTTGCAAGTTGATCAAATTGCATATTGTATTTGCGCTCAACTGCTTGTTGTAATTGGATGATTTTTGGAATATCTAAATGTGCTTGTCTCACTAATTCTTCATTAGTAAAAATATTAATAGGTTTATCTTCAGCTATTAATTCTCCTGCTTTAATCACTTTCACTTCATCTGCGTATTTCAAAACGATGTCCATTTGATGAGAAATAAGTATTACTGTAATACCTAAGTCCATTTGTATTTTTCTGAACAAATCCATCATGTCTTGTTGTCCTTTAGGGTCTAAGCCCACTGTAGGCTCATCAAGGACTAATATTTCAGGTTCCATAGCTAATACACCCGCGATAGCTATACGTCGTTTTTGGCCACCTGAGAGCTCGAATGGCGACTTCTTTAATAAAGCATGTTCCATACCTAATAAATCCATTAATTCTTCTGCTCTTTTAACTGCTTTATCTTTATCCATACCATAATTAAGTGGACCGAATATAATATCTTTTTCGACTGTATCTTCGAATAATTGATGTTCTGCAAATTGAAAAACGATGCCAACCTTTTTACGAACAGGGGATAATTTCTTAGATTTTGTCTTTCTATTGATTTCTATTTCATCAATAGTTAACTGCCCTTCAGTTGGCTTTAATATTGCGTTTAAATGTTGGATTAGCGTAGATTTCCCCGACCCAGTTTGTCCTACAACTGCATAAAATTTCGATTCGTTAAAAGTGGTTGAAATATGATTTAACGCTCTATATTGAAATGGCGTTTTTAAACCATAGTCATAACTTACATTATTAAATATAATTTTCATAAGCGATTCACCAACTGTTCAAAAGATGAAAATGCGTAATTATTTAATAACAGGCTATTCATTCTCATTGCGAAAGGTAAATCTAATCCTATTTCAGTTAAATATGCCCCTTCTTTAAATATTTCTTCTGGGACATCTTGTTTATAAACTTTACCTTTATTCATAACGATAATTTCATCAGCTTCTACTGCTTCTTCTAAATCGTGTGTAATTGAAATGACTGTTAAGTGACGTTCATCTTGTATAGTTTTAATTAAATTCATGATGCTTTCTTTTCCTTCAGGGTCTAACATTGCTGTTGCTTCATCTAAAATAATGACATCTGGCGACATAGCTAAAATACCTGCAATTGCAACGCGCTGTTTTTGACCGCCTGACAAATGAGATGGCTCGAATGTCTTCATTTCTAACATACCTACTTCAGTTAATACTTGATCTACAATTGTATGCATAAGACTATATTCTATGCCTTGGTTCTCCATTCCAAACGCAACATCATACTCTACAGTAGAGCCTATAAACTGATTATCAGGATTTTGAAAAACGATACCGATATGTTTTCTAACTTCGTCGATATTTTTTTCAGATACTTTAATATCTTTTACAATAATATCTCCTTCATAATTATTGTTGATACCCATGAGCAATTTAGCAATTGTAGACTTACCTGAACCATTATGGCCAACGATTGATGTCCATTTACCGCGTTTTATATTAAATGTAACATTTTCCAATGCAGTAGGTTCATCTTCATCGTATTTAAATGTAACATTCGAGAACCTAATAATTTCGTTCTGCACCATCTATATTCATCCTTCGAAAATTAATTGTCTCTCTATTTTACAGCATCACGAAAGAAAAGTAATCATATATTGCTTTAAAATACTTTTAATTACTTAAGTTCAAATATAAAAATTAATGTTTGATTATCTTTTAATTTTTTCCATAAAAAAAATCCGTATAAACGGATTTAAAATAAAAAAGCGCGCACTCCACCATAGACGAGTTCACGCGATAAGTCATTCAAATGTGATGGAGTACTCTGAGCTAGACAATATCTATGTGTGGTAAACATTATCATTGCACTCATTTGCTTTGTGTGTGTGTGAAATAAACTGTATTTATAAAGAATGATTGAAGTGACTTGCGTCACTCCAATAAAGAATAAATTATACTAATTCAATAATTACTGACTCTGCTCCGTCACCGCGACGTGGTCCCACTTTCATAATACGAGTGTATCCACCTTGACGCTCTTCGTAACGAGGCGCAACATCATTGAATAATTTTTGTAAAACAGTAATTGTTTTGTCATCTTCTAGGATTTTAACATCACGTAATGTTTGAGCAGCTCTACGACGTGAAGCTAGATCACCTTTTTTACCTAAAGTAATTAAGTTATCGACAACTTTACGTAGTTCTTTAGCACGAGCTTCTGTAGTCTCGATGCGCTCAGAAACGATAAGTTGAGTAGCTAAGTCACGTAACATTGCTTTACGTTGATCCGAAGTACGACCTAATTTTCTGTAACCCATGAATTAACCTCCTTTATTAGTCTTCTTTTCTTAAACCAAGACCAAGATCTTCTAATTTATATTTAACTTCTTCTAGAGACTTACGACCTAAGTTTCTCACTTTCATCATATCTGCCTCAGATTTATCTGCTAATTCTTGTACAGAGTTAATTCCTGCACGTTTTAAACAGTTGTATGAACGCACTGATAGGTCTAATTCTTCTATAGACATTTCTAGTACTTTCTCTTTTTGATCTTCTTCTTTTTCAATCATAATTTCAGCATTTTGTGCTTCATCTGTTAAATTAACAAAAATGTTTAAGTGTTCAGTCATGATTTTAGCGCCTAAAGAAACTGCTTCTTGAGGAGATAAAGAACCATCTGTCCAAACATCTAAAGTTAATTTATCATAATCACTACTTTGCCCTACACGTGTATTTTCAACAGTGTAATTAACACGATTTACTGGAGAATAAAGTGAGTCGATTGGAATGACACCAATTGGCAAATCACTTGTGTTATTTTTTTCCGCTAAAGCGTATCCGCGACCAGTATTAGCAATTAGACGTATTTTAAGGTGACCACCTTTAGATACAGTTGCAATCTTTAACTCTGGGTTTAAGATTTCAACATCACTATCATGCATAATATCTTTCGCAGTAACTTCACCTTCATCTTTAATATCGATTTCAAGTGTTTTATCTTCTTCAGAATAAATTTTAAGTGCTAATTTCTTGATGTTCATAATGATAGTCGTAACGTCTTCAACTACATTTTCGACTGCTGAGAATTCGTGAAGAACACCTTCAATTTCGATATTTTTAACTGCCGCACCTGGTAATGAAGATAATAGGATACGACGTAAGGAGTTGCCTAGTGTTGTACCATAACCACGTTCTAGCGGTTCAACAACGAACTTACCGAATGTAGAATCATCACTAACTTCTATTGTTTCAATTCTAGGTTTTTCGATTTCAATCATTATAAATATATCCTCCTTATAAACGTCGATTAAATTTTATTAATTTCTATCCAGTGACTTTTGAACTTATGAACTAACAAAAATTATACACGACGACGTTTTGGTGGACGACATCCGTTATGAGGTACTGGTGTAACGTCTCTAATAGCTGTAATTTCTAATCCAGCTGATTGTAACGCACGGATCGCTGATTCACGACCTGGGCCAGGACCTTTAACTGTAACTTCTACAGTTTTTAAACCATGTTCCATAGCAGTTTTTGAAGCTGTTTCTGAAGCCATTTGTGCTGCGAATGGAGTTGATTTTTTTGAACCTTTGAATCCTAACGCACCAGCTGAAGACCATGATAATGCATTACCGAAATCATCAGTGATCGTTACGATTGTATTGTTGAATGTTGAGCGAATGTGAGCAACACCACTTTCGATATTCTTTTTCACTCTACGTTTACGAGATACTTGTTTACGTGCCATTTATATGTGCCTCCTTTACTTATTATTTTTTCTTGTTCGCTACTGTTTTAACTGGTCCTTTACGCGTACGCGCATTGTTCTTAGTTTTTTGACCACGAACTGGTAAACCACGACGATGGCGGATACCACGATATGAAGCTATTTCCATTAAACGTTTAATGTTTAAGTTTGTTTCACGACGAAGGTCACCTTCAACTTTGTAGTTATCTACAACTTCACGGATACGACCTAATTCGTCATCTGTTAAATCACGAACACGTGTGTCTTCAGATACGTTTGCTTCTTTAAGAATTTGTTGTGCTGTTGTTTTTCCGATACCATATACGTAAGTTAACGAAATTACTATGCGTTTCTCACGTGGTACGTCAATACCTGCAATACGAGCCATTTATTTACACCTCTCTTTTATTAGCCTTGTTTTTGTTTGTGTTTTGGATTTTCACAAATCACCATTACTTTACCTTTACGACGAATAACTTTACATTTTTCGCAAATTGGTTTTACTGATGGTCTTACTTTCATCTTTGTATACCTCCTTGTATTTGGAGTGACGATTATTTATAACGATAAGTGATTCTTCCGCGTGTTAGGTCATACGGAGACATTTCAACTGTTACTTTGTCGCCAGGTAGAATTCTAATATAATTCATTCGAATTTTACCACTCACGTGTGCCAAAATTTCATGTCCATTTTCTAATTCTACTTTAAACATAGCGTTTGGTAAAGTATCTAATACAGTACCTTCTAATTCGATTACATCTTGTTTAGCCATGATCATTTCCCCCTTTTTCTATTCATTATCGTGAAATACTAATTGTATTTCATGTTTTAAAACCTGGTCCAAAATACGAGACATACTTTAGGTGATTAAATCACATAGAATAAGCACAGGTTTATAAAATTGGGATGATTTTAATACTTAAGATTTGCATTCGACAACACTTCAAATACTTATCGCTTTTAGTAATCACTCCGATTGTATTTCAAAAACCTAAATACTGTCTTGATCCTTAAAATTGAACGCTAACACGCGTTCAAGAACCACCTAAAGCTAGGCGAATTCGGGGTGAAAGCGTCATTACTTTAATGTTTCAAGAATTTGAATAACATCTTCAGTAACATTTTCAATTTCACGAGAACCATCGATGTTTTTCAAAACACCTTGATTTTCATAGAAATCTAAAAGTGGTTTTGTTTGTTTAACATTAACACTTAAACGATTTGCTACTGTCTCAGGATTATCATCTTCACGTTGGTATAGTTTACCGCCATCAAGATCACAGATGCCTTCAACTTTTGGTGGATTAAATACTAAATGATAAGTTGTTCCACATACTTCACAAATACGTCTGCCAGTTAAACGATTCATAAGTTCTTCTTCAGGCACTTGGATGTTAATTACTGCATCAACTTCACGACCTAAGCTACTTAATATATCATTTAATGCATCAGCTTGTTCTACTGTACGAGGAAAACCATCTAGTAAGAATCCTTTTTTCGCATCTTCTTCAGCAAGTCTTTCTCTAACGATACCTATAGTCACTTCATCTGGAACAAGTTCCCCACGATCCATATAAGATTTCGCTTGTTTACCAAGGTCAGTCTCTTCTTTAATCGCTTTACGGAACATATCACCAGTTGAGATATGGGGAATAGGGTATTTCTTAACAATTTCACTCGCTTGAGTTCCTTTACCTGCACCAGGTAAACCCATTAAAATGATGTTCATAAATGCCCTCCTACTTGTTTATCGTCTTCTAAAGCCTCTATACTCTCGTTGATTAAGTTGAGCTTCTAAAGTTTTCATTGTTTCAATAGCAACACCGATAACGATTAGTAAGCTTGTACCACCAACTTGTATAGCTTGTGGTAAGTTCATTAACTTAATAGCTAAAATTGGAATTATAGAAATTACAGCTAAGAAAATTGAACCAACAAATGTTAAACGATAGAGCACTCTAGTGATATATTTTTTAGTTTGTTCACCAGGTCTAATACCCGGTACATAACTACCTTGTTTTTGTAAGTTTTCTGCCATTTTTTCAGGATTAACTTGAACAAATGCATAAAAGTAGGCGAAAGCTATAATTAAAATAACATAGACTATCATTCCAATATTATGAGATGGATCTGCATATCTAGTAACTGTTTGCGCCCAATCTTGTTCTGGGAAGAACAATGTTAAGGTTTTTGGCAACATGAAAAATGCCATTGCAAAAATTACAGGTATAACACCAGCTGCATTAACTTTTAAAGGTAAATATGTTGCTTTTGCAGATAATCCTGCACCTGAACCTTGTTGTTGACGTTTAGCATATTGAATTGGAATTTTACGAATAGCTTGTAGTACATATACTGCACCAACTGTAAGTAAAACCATACCAACAAATAAACCAATCGCTTTTAACCAAGCCATTGTAGTATCATCTGCACCAACAAAGCTTTGTTGGTAAAATTGTATTAATGAGTTTGGTAATGAAGATAATATACCGGCAAAGATAATAATTGAAATACCATTACCTACACCGAATTGTGTTATCTGCTCACCTAACCACATTAAGAAAGCTGTTCCAGCTGTTAATACGAGTGCAATTAAAACATAATTTAAAACTGAAGTATTTTGAATTAAATTACCGCCAAGCATATTATTAAATGAATATGACATACCTAAACCTTGTACGAAAGCTAAAACAATCGTGAAATAACGCGTAAATTGATTAATCTTTTTACGTCCTACCTCACCTTGTTTAACCCACTCAGTGAATTTAGGCACAACATCCATTTGTAATAACTGCATTACAATTGAAGCAGTAATATAAGGCATAATACCCATAGCTAAAATTGAGAAGTTCTGCAAGGCACCTCCACCGAATGTATTAAACAAATCGGTAATACCTTGCGAACCTTTATTTTGATTAAAAGCATCTGGATTAACGCCAGGAGCTGGAATATAAGTCCCAACTTTGAATATAACGAGCATTGCTAGTGTGAATAATATCTTGTTACGAATGTCTTTAGTCTTCAAAAAACTAACGATCGTTTCAAACATTAGATCACCTCATGCGTTCCGCCCTTACCTTCGATTGCTTCAATTGCTGAAGCTGAGAATTTATGAGCTTGTATTGTTAATTTCTTTTCTAATGAACCGTTTCCTAATACTTTGATACCTGATTTCTCAGATTTCACTACACCTGATTCAACTAATAATGCAGGTGTGATTTCAGTTCCATCTTCGAAACGATTTAATTGGTCTAAATTAACAATTGCATAATCTTTACGGTTGATGTTAGAGAATCCACGTTTTGGTAAACGACGGAATAATGGTAATTGACCACCCTCGAAACCTAAACGAGTACCGCCACCTGAACGTGCTTTTTGACCTTTATGTCCACGTCCACTTGTTTTACCGTTACCTGTTGCCATACCACGACCAACACGGTTACGCTCTTTACGAGCACCTTCAACTGGTTTCAATTCATGTAATTTCATTTTGGCACCTCCTTAATACTTTGATTATTATTATTGTTCAGTAACTTTGATTAAGTGATTAATTTTCTCGATTTGCCCACGAATCGCAGGATTGTCTTCAACTATAACAGTTGAGTTTGTCTTTTTTAGTCCTAACGCTTGAACTGTCTTACGTTGAGTTTCAGGGCGACCTATAATGCTACGAGTGAGGGTAATTTCTAATTTAGCCATAGTGTTTTTTCCCTCCTTAATTTAATAATTCTTCTACTGATTTACCGCGTAGACTAGCTACTTGTTCGGCATTTTTAAGTTCTTTAAGTCCTTCAATTGTAGCACGAACCATATTGATTGGTGTGTTTGAACCTAATGATTTACTTAAGATATCAGTGATACCAGCAAGTTCTAATACCGCACGAACTGGTCCACCTGCAATAACACCTGTACCAGGTGCTGCTGGTTTAATTAAAACATTACCTGCACCAAAACGTCCAATAACTTGGTGAGGAGTCGTTCCTTCAACACGTGGAACTGTTACTAAATCTTTTTTAGCAGCTTCTACTGCTTTTTTAATAGCTTCAGGTACTTCTTGTGCTTTACCTGTACCGAAACCTACGCGACCATTTTTGTCTCCAACAACTACTAAAGCTGTGAAACGGAAACGACGACCACCTTTAACTACTTTAGCTACACGGTTAATCGTAACTACGCGCTCTTCAAATTCTTTAACTTCTTCTTCTTTACGACGCATGAGTGTCCCTCCTTTAAATTAAAATTGAAGTCCGTTTTCGCGAGCTGCATCAGCTAATGCTTGAATACGTCCGTGATATAAATATCCTCCACGGTCAAATACTACAGCTTCAACGCCTTTTTCTGACGCACGTTTTGCAACGCTTTCGCCAACTTTAGCTGCAGCTTCTACATTACCTGATTGCTCTATATTTAAGTCTTTATCTAAACTTGATGATTGAGCGATTGTAACACCGTTTACGTCATCAATAACTTGAGCATAAATATGTTTGTTTGAACGATAAACATTTAAACGTGGTTTTTCGCTTGTTCCAGCTAATTTAGAACGCACGCGAGCATGTCTTTTCAAACGAACTTTATTTTTGTCGATTTTAGCGATCATGTTAGTGCTCCTTTCTTATCTTAGTGATTACTTACCAGTTTTACCTTCTTTTTGACGAACATATTCGCCTTCGTAACGAATACCTTTACCTTTATAAGGTTCTGGTGGACGGATTGAACGGATGTAAGATGCAACAGCACCAACACGTTCCTTAGAAATACCTTCTACTTTAATTTTAGTGTTTTTATCTACTGATAATGTGATACCATCTTCAGCAGTAATTTCAACTGGGTGAGAATATCCTACGTTAAGGATGATGTTATTACCTTGCATTTGAGCACGGTAACCTACACCGATAAGTTCTAAGTTTTTCTCAAAACCTTTAGATACACCTTCGATCATGTTAGCGATCAATGCACGAGTTGTGCCATGTACTGTTTTGTGTTCTATAGAGTCAGATGGACGAACAACTTCTAAAGTGTTCTCCTCTTGTTTATATGTCATTTCTTCATTAAAAGTACTAGTTAATTCACCTTTAGATCCTTTTACTGTAATCGTGTTACCTTCGATAGCAACAGTTACGTCTGAAGGAATCTCAATAATTTTCTTTCCAACACGGCTCATTATGTGGGCACCTCCTTATAATTTTATAATTACCAGATATAAGCTAATACTTCTCCACCGATTCCACGTTGTCTAGCAACTTTATCAGTTACAACACCTTCAGATGTAGAGACAAGTGCAATACCTAAACCATTAAGAACTCTTGGAATCTCGTCAGCTTTAGCATAAACACGTAAACCTGGTTTAGAAATACGTTTTAAACCTGTGATAACACGCTCGTTGTTTTGACCATATTTTAGGAACATACGGATAACACCTTGCTTATCATCTTCGATATATTCTACGCTTTTTACGAATCCTTCGTTTTTAAGGATTTCAGCGATTTCTTTTTTAATGTTTGATGCAGGTAACTCTAATTTTTCGTGACGTACCATGTTTGCGTTACGTACGCGAGTTAACATATCTGCAATTGGATCTGACATTGTCATTTGTGTATCCTCCTTTCATTCTTTTGAGTTTTACCAACTAGCTTTACGTACGCCAGGGATTTGGCCTTTGTACGCTAGTTCACGGAAACAAATACGACAAAGTTTGAATTTACGGTATACTGAATGTGGACGTCCACAACGTTCACAACGCGTATATTCACGAACTCCGAATTTTTGTTTACGTTGTTGTTTAGCGATCATTGATTTTTTAGCCACTTAATTAGCCTCCTTTATAATTAGAGATTACTTTTGAAATGGCATACCGAATTGTGTTAACAATTCACGAGCTTCCTCGTCAGTGTTAGCAGTTGTTACGATAACGATATCCATTCCGCGTACTTTACTTACTTTATCATAGTCGATTTCAGGGAAAATTAATTGTTCTTTAACACCTAATGTGTAGTTACCGCGACCGTCAAATGCTTTTTTAGAGATACCGCGGAAGTCACGTACACGTGGTAATGAAACTGAGATTAATTTATCAAAGAATTCATACATTCTTTCTCCACGTAATGTTACTTTTGCACCGATTGGCATACCTTCACGAAGACGGAAAGTCGCAATTGATTTTTTTGCTTTAGTTACTACTGGTTTTTGACCAGTGATTGATTGCAATTCTTCAACAGCTGAATCTAAAACTTTAGAGTTTTGAACCGCATCACCGATACCCATATTTACTACGATTTTTTCGATTTTTGGTACTTCCATTACTGAGCTGTAGTTAAATTTCTTAACTAATTCAGATGAAATTTCATTATTAAACTTTTCTTTTAAACGTGTCAAAGTGGATCCTCCTTTCACTTAATAATTATTCTTTTGATGATTTAATTTCTTCGCCTGATTTTTTAGCGATACGAACTTTTTTACCATCTACTACTTTGAATCCAACACGAGTTGGTTCGTTTGTCTTAGGATCTAGTAATTGAACGTTTGATACATGGATAGTACCTTCTGTTTCTAAGATACCACCTTCTGGATTGAACTGAGTTGGTTTCTGGTGTTTTTTAATAACGTTCACACCTTCTACAACTACGCGTTCTTTCTTAGGTAATGCTTCTAAAACTTTACCAGTTTTACCTTTATCTTTACCTGAGATAACGATTACGTTGTCACCTTTACGTACGTGCATGTGTAGGCACCTCCTTAGGAATTTTGTTTTTTATCATTATAGATTAAAGTACCTCTGGCGCTAGAGAAACTATCTTCATGAAGTTACCTTCACGTAATTCACGCGCTACAGGACCGAATATACGTGTACCACGTGGACCTTTGTCATCACGAATGATTACACATGCATTTTCGTCAAATTTGATGTATGAACCATCTTCACGGCGTACACCTGTTTTAGTACGAACAACAACAGCTTTAACGACTTCACCTTTTTTAACAACGCCGCCTGGTGTAGCATTTTTAACAGTAACAACGATAACGTCACCAATGTTTGCTGTTTTACGACCAGTTCCGCCTAAAACTTTGATTGTTAATACTTCACGAGCACCAGAGTTGTCTGCCACTTTTAAACGTGTTTCTTGTTGGATCATCTTTGTTTGACCTCCCTTATCTTTATACTTCTATTAAATAATTACTGATTCTTCAACGATTTCAACTAGACGGAAATGCTTAGTTGATGATAAAGGACGTGTTTCTGCAATCTTAACGATATCGCCCATTTTTGCTGAATTATTTTCATCATGAGTTTTATATTTTTTTGAATATTTGATTCGTTTACCATATAATTTATGAGTTTTGTAAGTTTCTACAACTACTGTAATAGTTTTATCCATTTTATCTGAAACTACTTTACCAACGTAAACTTTGCGGTCATTTCTTTCGCTCACAGTAATGAACCTCCTTTACTTGATTATTTATTATCTGCTGCTTTCTCTTCTTCGATTTCTCTTTCACGAACGATTGTTTTCAAACGTGCAATCGTTTTTTTAACTTTTCGAATGTTAGCAGTCTCTTCAAGTTGACCAGTTGCTAACTGAAAGCGTAAGTTGAATAATTGTTCTTTAGCTTCTTTAATTTCTTTTTCAATTTCAGTAGTGGTTAAATTTCTGATATCCTTAGCTTTCATTTGTGTCACCACCCAATTCTTCACGTTTTACAAACTTAGATTTAACTGGAAGTTTGTGTGCAGCAAGACGTAATGCTTCACGTGCTACTTCTTCTTGAACACCTGCAACTTCGAACAAGATACGTCCTGGTTTAACTACTGCTACCCAACCTTCAACTGCACCTTTACCAGAACCCATACGTACTTCTAAAGGTTTTTTAGTGTAAGGTGTATGTGGGAATATTTTGATCCATACTTTTCCGCCACGTTTCATATAACGTGTCATTGCGATACGAGCTGATTCAATTTGACGAGATGTAATCCAAGCTGCTGATTGAGCTTGTAAGCCATACTCACCAAATGTTACTTCATTTCCGCCTTTTGAACGACCAGTTGTTTTAGGACGATGTTGACGACGGAATTTAACACGTTTTGGTAATAACATTATTATTTTCCTCCTTCACTAGACTTCTTTGTAGGAAGAACTTCTCCACGGTAGATCCATACTTTAACACCTAGTTTACCGTACGTAGTGTCGGCTTCTTCATGTGCGAAATCAATGTCTGCACGTAGTGTATGAAGTGGAACAGTTCCTTCTGAATATTGTTCTACACGAGCGATATCCGCGCCACCTAGACGACCAGATACTTGTGTTTTGATACCTTTAGCACCCAATTTCATTGCACGTTGGATTGCTTGTTTTTGAGCACGACGGAAAGATACACGATTTTCTAATTGACGAGCAATGTTACCCGCAACTAATGTAGCATCTAAATCAACTTTTTTGATTTCGATAACGTTGATGTGTACTTTTTTGTTAGTCAATGCGTTTAATTTATTACGTAATTTTTCTATTTCTGAACCGCCTTTACCAATAACCATTCCTGGCTTACCAGTGTGGATTGCAATATTGATGCGGTTTGCTGCACGTTCAATTTCAACACTTGAAACTGAAGCTTCTTTTAATGCTTCTGCGATATATTTACGAACTTTTAAGTCTTCATGTAAAAGTGTTGCGAAGTCTTTATCTGCATACCACTTTGCTTCCCAGTCACGAATTACACCGACACGAAGTCCGATTGGATTAATTTTTTGACCCACTATATTCCCTCCTTAATGATTTGGTTAATTATGCTTCTTTAACTTCTTTAGCTTCTTTAACTTCTTTTTCGCCAACTACGATTGTAATGTGGCTAGTACGTTTGTTAATCGCACTTGCACGACCTTGTGCACGTGGACGGAAACGTTTTAATGTAGGTCCTTCATTAGCGTAAGCTTCTCTTACTACTAAAGTATCAGGATTTAAATCATAGTTATGTTCTGCATTTGCTAATGCTGACATTAATAATTTTTCAACAACAGGTGATGTTGCTTTATTCGTTAATTTTAAGATGGCAATTGCTTCTGCCACTTCTTTACCTCTAATAAGATCTAAAACTAATCTCACTTTACGAGGTGCGATTCTTATTGTTCTAGCAACCGCTTTTGCTTCCATTGTGACTTCCTCCTCTTTTTAGAAATTAGCGTTTAGTCTTTCTGTCGTCTGCAGCGTGCCCTTTATAAGTACGTGTAGGAGCAAACTCTCCTAATTTATGACCAACCATGTCTTCAGTAATGAAAACTGGTACGTGTTTACGACCATCATATACTGCAATTGTATGTCCTATAAAATTAGGGAATACTGTTGAACGACGAGACCATGTTTTAATAACTGATTTTTTTTCACCTTCGTTTTGAGCTTCAACTTTTTTCATTAAATGATCATCAACGAAAGGTCCTTTTTTAAGACTACGAGCCATTATGGCGCCTCCCTTCTTATTATTGCGCGCGGCATTTAAGCCGCACACGTAAATAAGGTATTATTATTTTTTCTTACGACCACGAACGATAAATTTAGATGAACGTTGGCTTTTCTTACGAGTTTTCTTACCAAGTGTTGGTTTGCCCCATGGAGACATTGGTGAATCAAGACCGATTGGTGTACGACCTTCACCACCACCGTGTGGGTGATCGTTAGGGTTCATTACAGAACCACGAACTGTAGGACGTTTACCCATCCATCTAGTACGGCCGGCTTTACCAACTGTGATTAATTCGTGAGCAATGTTACCAACTTGTCCGATTGTAGCACGGCAAGTAGATAAAATCATACGAACCTCACCTGATTTAAGACGAACTAGTACGTATTTACCTTCTTTACCAAGTACTTGAGCACTTGTACCAGCAGAACGAACTAATTGTCCACCTTTACCTGGTTTTAATTCGATATTGTGAATTGTAGTACCAACTGGGATATCTTGTAATGCTAATGCGTTACCTAATTTGATATCTGCTTCTGGACCATTGAAAATTTCTTGTCCTACTTTTAAACCTTTAGGAGCAAGGATATATCTTTTCTCACCATCTGCGTATACTACTAATGCAATATTAGCAGAACGGTTTGGATCATATTCAACTGTTGTTACTTTAGCTGGAATTCCATCTTTGTTACGTTTGAAATCAATTACACGGTATTGACGTTTATGACCGCCACCTCTGTGACGAACTGTCAATTTACCTTGGTTGTTACGTCCCGCTTTTCTCGGAAGCGGTTGTAATAATGATTTTTCAGGAGTCGTTGATGTGATTTCAGCGAAATCTGAAGAAGTCATATTACGACGACCATTTGTAATTGGCTTATACTTTTTAAGAGCCATTGTCGTTTTACCTCCTTAATGGTAATTGTTTATTAGTTGAAAAAGTCGATTGATGAACCGTCTTTTAGAGTTACGATTGCTTTACGACGTTTGTTAGTGAAACCATTGTAACGACCAACACGTTTAGCTTTCGCTTTAATGTTCATGATGTTAACTGAGTCTACTTTAACGTCGAAAATTTCTTCGATTGCGATTTTAACTTGTGTCTTATTTGCACGAGTATCTACATCAAATGTGTATTTGTCTAATCCCATATCTGATGAAGATTTCTCTGTGATTACGGGGCGCTTAATAACATCTCTTGCTTCCATTATCCGAGCACCTCCTCTACTTTATCCACAGCTGCTTTTGTTATTACGACTTTGTTAGCGTCTAAAATATCTAAGACGTTTAAACTTTGAGCGTCAATAACTTTTACACTTGGAATGTTACGAGCTGATAATTCAACATTGTTATCTAAAGCATCAACGATGAATAATACTTTTTTAGAAAGTTCTAAATTGCTCATTACATTTTTTAATTCTTTAGTTTTAGGAGCATCAAAATTGAATGCTTCTAATACTGCTAATTCGTTATCATTTGCTTTTGCAGATAATGCAGAACGTAATGCTAAACGACGCATTTTCTTAGGCATTTTGTAAGAATAGCTTCTTGGTGTTGGTCCGAATACGATACCACCACCACGCCATTGTGGCGCACGAATTGTACCTTGACGAGCACGTCCTGTACCTTTTTGTTTCCAAGGTTTACGTCCACCACCACGAACTGCTGAACGATTTTTAACTGCATGAGTACCTTGGCGTAATGAAGCGCGTTGTAAGTTAACTGCTTCAAATAATACGTGTTGGTTTGGTTCGATACCAAATACACTATCATTTAATTCGATAGATCCTGATTTAGAACCATCTACTTTTAATACATCAAAATTAGCCATAATGTTGTTTCCTCCTTTCACCTAAATAATTATTTATTACCTTTTTTGATTGAAGTTGTAAGTTTTACTAAGCCTTTTTTAGGACCTGGAACATTTCCTTTTACAAGAACTACATTGTTCTCTGCATCTACTTTAACGATTTCTAAGTTTTGCATAGTTACTGTGTTTGCTCCCATACGGCCAGGTAATCCTTTACCTTTGAATACTTTAGAAGCATCTGAAGCCATACCCATTGAACCAGGGCTTCTGTGGAAATGAGAACCGTGACTCATTGGTCCACGTGCGAAGTTATGGCGTTTAATTGAGCCTTGGAAACCTTTACCTTTAGAAACGCCTGTTGCATCAATAATGTCTCCTGCTTGGAATGTATCTACAGTGACTTCTTGACCTACCTCGTATGCTGAAACATCTATGTTTCTGAATTCACGAGTGAAGCGCTTAGGTGCTGAACCAGCTTTTTTAGCATGTCCTTCAGCAGCTTTAGTAGCATATTTATTAGATTTACGATCTTTTTTATATGCTTGTTTGTCTTCAAAACCGATTTGTAGAGCGTTATAGCCATCTACTTCTTCAGTTTTCTTTTGTAATACAACGTTTTGACTAGCTTCTACTACAGTTACTGGTATTAATTCACCATTTTCTGCGAATACTTGAGTCATTCCAATTTTTCTTCCTAAGATTCCTTTGGTCATCGAAAGTCGCACCTCCTGTTATTTTGAATGAATTATAATTTGATTTCGATGTCTACACCAGATGGTAAGTTTAAGCCCATAAGAGCATCAACTGTTTTAGGTGTAGGGTTAAGAATGTCGATTAAACGTTTATGCGTACGTTGTTCGAATTGCTCACGTGAATCTTTGTATTTGTGAACGGCACGGATTACTGTATAAACTGATTTTTCAGTTGGTAACGGAATCGGACCAGACACTTGAGCTCCTGAACGTTTAGCAGTTTCAACAATTTTCTCTGCTGATTGATCGATCATGCGGTGATCATACGCTTTTAAACGGATACGAATTTTTTGTTTTGCCATAATTTTCCCTCCTTGTTCGTCTACTTTATAGTGATAGACTTCTCCACGAAAACTCTCTTACACACCGCCATGGCAAAGCGGCCGGGTGTGTCAGTAACCTCTCGCTTCATCGCTTCTTAAAGTCCAACATTAGATATGATACATGATTTGCATCCATTAATCAATAGATAATCATATATTTCTCTAAGTTTTATCTAGCACATACCCATGTATTATAACGGAATTCTTTTACCTTTTCAATAGATAATTTAAAATAGATAATTTGTAATCTAAATGTTATAATGTAAAAAGTATTTTAACAGGTGGTGAAAACATGAAAAGAGGAATCAAGTCAGTATTACTTGTTCTTTCTATTATATTAGTAATTTCTGAACTTTTATTAGCTATTCCTTTTATAGGTGGGAGCATTGTTCTTTCAACTGGTTATAATGCCCTTGTATTTAATGGTTCTTTATATTTCATATCTACATTGATATTGTTAATAGATAATCAAAATTCTGTCAAAGCTATTTTTGTCATACCTTTAATAGGATTAATTGCGAGTTTTATTTCTATCATTCCCGTTGTTGGATGGTTATTACACATATTAATGGTCGTATTAATGGTTATTTTCTTATTTACAATTATAATAGCCCCTGTGTACATTCCATCTAAATCGTTCAAAACTACTTATAAAGATTAAAAAAGTCACGCGCTTATGCACGTGACTTTTTTTTATGAATGAACAAACATGAAATATGCTACGAATACAAAGAATAAACCATACATTATAGGATGTATTTCTTTGTGTCTCTTTGCAACGATCATAGTAATAGGATAGAAAATAAATCCGCATGCTATACCTGTCGCAATTGAATAAGTTAATGGCATCATAATCATAGTTAAAAATGCCGGTACTGCTATTTCGAATTTCTGCCAATCAATTTTACCTAGGTTGCTTACCATTAACACACCAACAATAACTAATGCCGGTGCTGTTACAGCACTTGTAACAACTGACATTAATGGAGAGAATAATAACGCGGCTAAGAAACAAAGACCGGTTACTACGCTTGCAAAACCTGTTCTTGCACCTACAGCAACACCTGCGCTTGATTCGATATAGCTTGTAGTTGTAGATGTACCGAAAATAGCCCCTACTATAGTAGCTAATGAATCTGAGAATAGTGCTTTTCCAGCTCTAGGTAACTTATTATCTTTCATTAAACCTGCTTGGTTTGCTACTGCAACTAATGTACCTGCTGTATCAAAGAAATCAATAAATAAGAAAGTTAATACAACGATTAAGAATTGCACATTAAATATAGTGGATAAATCTCCAAAAGCTTCAAATGCTGCACCGAATGTTGGTGCAACACTTGGTACTTTACCTACCACGCTACTTGGCATGTCGATTAAGCCTGTTACTAATCCACCAACTGCCGTTAATACCATACCAATAAAAATAGATCCTGGAATTTTTTTCGCCATCAATATAATAGTGATGATAATCCCGAATACTGCTAATAATACTTCTGGATTGTGCATTGTACCTAAAGTTACTAAAGTAGAATCTTCTTTTTGAACAATACCTGCTCCTTGTAAACCTACAAATGTTATAAATAAACCTATACCTGCTGAAACTGCCATCTTAAGTTCAAACGGTATAGCATTAATGATAACTTCCCTTAACCCACTCATTGTTAGAAAAGCAAATATCACACCTGAAAATAGTACGCCCGTTAATCCTGTTTGCCATGGAATACCCATAGTTAATACTACTGTAAACGCAAAAAATGCATTTAATCCCATACCTGGTGCTAAACCAATTGGGTATTTAGCTATAATTCCCATGAATAAACAACCAACTAACGCTGCTAATGCTGTCGCTACGAATACTGCACCTTGATCCATTCTCATAGAATCAGGTATATTTTCAACACTAGCTAAACTTAACATTGAAGGGTTAACTGCTAATATGTATGCCATTGATAGAAATGTTGTTAGCCCACCTAGTATTTCTCGCTTATAACTTGTGCCTAGCTCATCAAATTTAAAGTATCGTTTCATTTCAAGACTCCTTTATTAATTTCAACACTGTACATTGTATTACTGTAATGTTTAAAAATCAATACTTTTACGAACATTGATTAAAAACATTCACATTATGTTCGTATTTGTAACTACAAAGCAATTTGAATCGTAATTCCTTCATTATATATAAATAAAAAACATCAACAATGACATTTCGTACGTAACATTGTTGATGTTTAATTTTATAATTTTAAATCTTTTAAGGCATCTTTAAATGGATTATTTTCAACTTCTTCATTTTTCATATATTTGTTCATTTCTTTTTTACTGATTTTACCTGTCTTTTTATTTTTAAGTCTTTTATCCATGTGTTCTTGCGATTCAGTATGTCCACATACACAACGATACACTGCCGTTTTCCCTGTACCATATAACGTAAGTTTCTTCTTACAGTTTGGACATCTAGCATTTGTAACTCTTTGTTGATTTTTCTTCGTTTTACAAGTAGGGTCCTGGCAAATTAACATTTGGCCATTTTTCGTTTTAACTTTTAACATGAATTTCCCGCACGTAGGACATTCTGTAGCCGTTAAATTATCATGCTTAAATTTGTCATCGCTATTTTTTATATCAGAAATAATCTCTTTCGTAAAACTTCTCATCTCTTTCATAAAAGCTTCTTTCTGATACTGACCTTTTTCAATTTGTGTAAGTTTCATTTCCCATTCAGCAGTTAATGCCGGAGATGTTAGTTGCTCAGGTGCTAAGTTTAATAATTGTTTGCCTTTAGGTGTTATTTTAATTTTACCTTGCACAGCTTCTATAACATTAGAACTATATAACTTTTCGATAATATCTGCTCGTGTAGCTACAGTACCTATTCCACCAGTTTCATTTAATGTTTTAGACATTTTCTTATCATTCAAGTTAAAGAATAATTGTGGTGATTCCATAGCTTTTAATAATGTTCCTTCATTAAAGTAAGCCGGTGGCTCTGTGTCTTTTCCAATGACATTTACTTTTTGGATGACCACTTGTTCGTGTTCCTTAAATGGTAATGCTTTAACAACCGCTTCTTCTTGATGAATTGCTTTAAAACCTAAATCAATTGCTACTTCTTGAACCAATTTAAAAGTCTCACCTTCTACAGTTAAATCAACAGTTGTTTCTTCATATTGATATGGCGGAAGTAATACTTCTAAAAATCGCTCAGCTACTAGCATATATATTTTTTGTTCTCTCGGTGATAATTGATCCATATTTGCTCTAACTTCTGTTGGAACAATTGCGTGATGATCCGATACTTTTGTATTATCAACAAAATGTTTCCCTGCGCGTATTTCTTTTTTAATTAACGGTACAGCATATGATTTTAATGGTGTAGCAGTTAAAGTAGACACCCTATCTTTTAATGATGAAACCATATCACTTGTTAAATAGTTTGAGTCTGTTCTTGGATAAGTTAAAACTTTATGCTGTTCGTATAAAGTTTGCATAGTATTTAACGTTTCCTTAGCGCTCATCTTATAGCGTTGGTAAGCTGTTTGTTGAAGGCTAGTTAAATCGTATAATTTTTGAGGGTATTTAGTTTTCTTCTTTTTATTAACTTTTTTAATTTCGCCTTTTTTATTTTGTAATTTATTTTTCAAGCTTTCGATTTTTTCTTTATCAAAAATTCGGTCACTATTTTGTGTAAACCATTTGAATTTATAACCGTCCACTTCAACGTTCATCTGATAATATCTTTCAGGTTTAAATGACTGTATTTCGTCTTGTCTCATCTTAACAAGATTCAATGTTGGTGTTTGCACTCTACCACAAGATAATTGTGCATCGTATTTAGTAGTTAGTGCTCGTGTTGCGTTTATTCCAACAATCCAGTCCGCTTCACTTCTACATAATGCTGCTTTATATAAATTGTCATATGCTTTACCAGGTTTTAAATTCTTGAATCCTTCTCTAATTGCCTTTTCAGTAACTGAGCTAATCCATAATCTTTTTATTGGTTTCTTTATTTTAGCTTTTTCGATAATCAATCTTGCTACTAACTCACCTTCTCGCCCCGCGTCAGTTGCAATGATTATTGATTGAACGTCATCACGTTTCATTAAATGTTGTACAGTATTAAACTGACTGCGCGTCTTTTTAATAACAACATGTTTCATATAATCAGGGATAATAGGAAGTTCACTTAATTTCCATTCTTTAAATTTCTTATCATATTCCTCTGGTGTTGCATTCGTAACTAAATGACCTAACGCCCATGTCACAATATATTGTTTGTTCTCGAAATAACCTTTCTTTTGATCATTCACGCCCATTGCTTTAGCAATGTCACGACCAACAGATGGTTTTTCAGCAAGAATTAATGCTTTCATAATTATTTCACCCATTCTTTTTTCATTCTTATTAGTATAACACGGATGATTATCCATCTAAAGTTATCAAAAACTTTTATAACAAGACAATTAATCGTATAATAGATTATAAATAATCGATGTCCATTAAAGGAGTGACTTTCATGCAAATACTTCCACTTAAGCAAATCGATCCTGTCGCCCAGTATATACAAGAGAAAAACATTCAAGATGAAAATCATGTACAATATATTCCAGAATGTATTGATAGTATTAAGTCATCTTTAAATAACAAATTTGATGAACAATCTTTTTTCTATCTTTACAATAATGAAGAAATAACCGGGATTCTAGGTTTCGAAAAAGTAGATAAAGAAACTGTAAATGTATGGGGCCCTATTGTAAATGACACTTCTGAAAAAACTTTACAATCATTAAAAGAAGCTTGGGATATGCTTTTAAATAATCATCCAGAAGTTAAATATTGTCACATATCTTTACATAAAAACCACATACTCAACAATAGTAAGTTGAAAGCATTGCGAGCAGGCTATGTTGAAACACAATATACACTTGAAATACACCAGCCCCCTCACGAAATAGAGGAACAACATCAAATGATTCATTACAGTAAACCATATTTTTATTCGTTCGATAAACTTCATTCTAAAAGTTTCATAGATAGTGAAGTTACTTCTGAAGATATAATAGATTCTTTAGATGATGACCACGCTTTGTATTTATTTATGGCGGAAGGTCTCGTAAAAGGATACATTTATCTTTCAATAGATATACCAAAACACTTGGCAACTATTCCTTATCTTGCTTCACATAGAGATTACAGAAAACAAGGCATCGCTTTTCAAATGATTCATTATGCTACAACTCAAGCTTTCAATCATAATGAAGTTGAAACAGTACGCATTCATGTTGACAGTAAAAACCACGAACAAATACAGCTTCTATATGAGAAAGTTGGATTTAAAATTACAAACGAAGTGCATCATTTCAAGTACGTTCGCCTCTCTTAGGAAGCGGGATGACTAGGATTGAAAAAAGCTTGATATAAGCGTATTTTCAATCCTAGTCAGGTACTGCCAATATAAAAAAAGTCTGGAACATAATCTATGTTCCAGACTTTTTATTGTAATTTAACATTGTAAGCGATTTATTAAGTTTATTAATTGTTTTGCATATTTAATAATGGGTAAAATGGAAGATGAATTCAATTATAGAAAGCGAGTTGTCCATATGGATTATCTTATAGCTCTGTTACCAGCATTGTTCTGGGGGAGCGTTGTATTAATTAATGTGAAAGTCGGTGGTGGACCTTATAATCAAATTTTAGGTACGACTATCGGTGCATTTATTATAGGTATATTACTCTTCATTTTTGGAGATGTAGAATTTACATTCCGTACTATTATTATAGGGATGATTTCCGGTGCCTTCTGGGCTTTAGGACAAGGATTCCAATTACGGAGTGTTGATTTAATTGGTGTTTCTTTAACAATGCCAATATCTACAGGTTTACAACTATTGGGTACAACATTATTTAGTGCCGCATTCTTAGGTGAATGGGATACTGGCACACAAGTTGCACTCGGATTAACAGGATTAGTTCTTTTAATCATCGGTGTTATTTTTACTTCTGTGCAGAAGAAAGGTTCAACTAGCAGTGGTAATTCTAAAAAATTCGGCCAAGCAATACCGATTTTACTTATTTCAACTGTTGGTTATGTAGTTTACGTTGTAATCGGCCAAGTATTTGGCGTAGAAGGATGGGACGCTTTATTCCCTCAATCTATAGGTATGGTTATCGGTGGTGTGATTTTATCATTTAAACATAAGCCATCCGTTAAATATACAACTTTTAATTTATTACCAGGTATAGTATGGGCATTAGGTAACATGTTCCTATTTATCTCTCAACCAAAAGTTGGGGTTGGAACAAGTTTCTCATTCTCACAAATGTTAGTTATCGTCTCCACTTTAGGGGGTATATTCTTATTAGGCGAACAAAAAACAAAACGCCAAATGACTTTCATTTGGATTGGTATAGTTCTCATAATTATCGCAGCATTTATTATAGGTTTTGCTAAAGGATAATTAAATTAAAGAGAAGGAGTGTTTAATATGTATAATGATTTAAAAGATAAAGTCGTTATCATTACAGGAGGTAATAGCGGTATAGGTAAAGCAACTTCAGAACGTTTTGGAAAAGAAGGCGCTAATGTCATTATTAACTATCTTAACAGTTCAGAAGAAGCGGAAGAAGTTGTAAAAACTATTCAAGATTCAGGCAGCAAAGCAATTGCTGTTCAAGGTGATGTATCTAAAGAAGAAGATATTAAAAACTTAATACAAAAAGCTCACGAAGAATTTGGCCGAATAGATGTTATGATTAATAATGCTGGTTTTGAAAAGCCTATACCAACACACGAAATGAGTACAGAAGAATGGTCTAAAGTAATAGATATCAACTTAACTGGTGCTTTCTTAGGTAGTAGAGAAGCGGTCAAATATTATTTAGAACATGATATTAAAGGACAAATTATTAACACAGCAAGTGTTCATGATAAAATTCCATGGCCAAACTACGTTAACTACGCTGCAAGTAAAGGCGGTTTAAAATTAATGATGGAAACAATGTCAATGGAATACGGTAAATACGGTATTAGAATTAATAACGTTTCACCAGGTGCTATTGTTACAGAACATACACGTGAAAAATTCTCGGATCCTACTACAAGAGATGAAACATTAGAAATGATACCATTAAATGAAATTGGTGAAGCATATCAAGTAGCCAACATTAATGCATTCTTAGCATCTGAACAAGCAAGCTATGTACACGGTACAACTATTTATGTAGATGGCGGAATGACTAACTACCCAGCATTTATGGGTGGTAAAGGTTAATATATAAATGCTCCTAACTCGTTAGATTTTTAATTAACGAATTAGGAGCATTTTTTCCTTGAATTATTTATGTCTCATACGGTTTTTCTATACAAATAATAACTGATACATATATAAAATCACAATTGAAATAATAATACTTAGATTAGTGGCCATACCGACAATAGGCAACGTTTTATATTTGAAAGTAATAGCGTATGAAAGCACTGATACACCTATCGGCAACAACCAGCCAATTAATAATGTTGTTTTAATCATTGGATCAGAAACTGGTAAGAAGAAATGGACAAGTAGTCCCATTAATAGACCGAATCCATAATGGAATAATAAATATTTAACAACGATTGGTAAATATGCCTTTTCAATTTTGAAGTTAAGGAATAAGCCTAATAATATCATAGACAATGGCATATTAGCGTTGGATATAATTTCAAAGAAGTTTATCGCTTTTCCTGGTATTTGTATGTTTAATATGTTTAAAATGAACATAATAATATAAGTCATTAGAGGCACAGTTTTTAATAATTTTACGCCCATTTGTTTGAAATCAAATTGGTCTCCACCATCATTAAAGTAACTGCCTACAAAATAAGTTACTCCAAACATAATAATCGCCGTACCGATATCTAGCATACCAAAATATAATAACCCTGTTTTAGGCCATATTTGTGCCACCAACGGATAAGCAAATAAGCCGATATTTACAGAAGCGGCCATCATCCCTACTGTACCTCTTATTTGATTATTATATTTTTTCTTGAATAACCATATAATAAGTAATTTAGCTAAAACACCGTATAAAATCATTAATATAGGTAGCCAACCTAAAGATAAGTCCAAGTCTGAACCGTTCAAATTGACGATAACTAATGATGGTAAAGTTACGTTTAGTACTAGTGTAGCTAATACATTACCATCTGAAGCTTTAAAGAATTTCAACTTTTTAAGTATGTACCCTAATGTAATCAATAAGATTATCATTATGAAATTTTCAGTCATTTTATCACTTCTCTCGTAAAACTCACATTTTTATATGTTAACATTGTTTAATTTTTATGCACACTTTTTGTTTGAAATTCTTTTTAATTATACTAAAATTAATTTAGTTATGTTTTAATATATCATGAAACTCAATATCAATTATACTTGCTAAGTCATTTGGGTCTATTTCAACTTGATACCCTCTCTTACCAGCACTTATAATAAAACTTGATAAAGACTGAGCACTGTCATCAATAATTGTTTTGAAAGATTTTTTCATACCAATTGGAGAACAACCACCTCTTACATACCCTGTTACTTTTGTAAGTTGATCAAGTGGTAGTAATTCAAGCTTTTTCTGTCCAACAGACTTACTTGCTTTCTTAATATCTAAATGTTCAACTACTGGTATTACAAAAATATAATGCTCATTTTTATCATTCATTAGAACTAATGTTTTATACACTTGCTCTACTGGTTTTTGTATAAGTTTTGCAACTTGATCCCCTTCAATATGTTCTTTCCCTATTTTAAATTCGTGGATATGATAAAATATATTGTGTTGATCAAGTATACGCATAGCATTCGTTTTTAATTTTTTCATCTTTGTCACCAACTTTAATTCATTCAATAATATAAAGGAGTGTTTCAATTATGGATTTAAACCAACAATTGTCTGAACTTAAATATGATTATATTCGTATTCAAAATGATTTAGAAAAGCGAGAATCTACAGGTCAAGCAACTCAAATGTTAGAAAAGCAACTCGAACAAATTGAGGATGAAATTAGTAAAGTACGTGCTCAATTAAATCAAGATTAACGAAAGGAAGCAACCATGTTAATTTTAATTCTTTTATTATTCACACTTATTTATCTTATCATAAGCTATTTAAGTATTTATCAACTTCATACGATGTTAACTCAAGCTTTACGTTTTATCATGGGACTTATGTTATTAGTCTTTTTAGGAAGTATGATATTTACTTTTCCACTTCAATACTGGTGGTTACTAGCTGTATTGCTATGCTTAGTTTTAAATATAGAAATTACAGCATTTAAATATCGTGTGAAAGATAAAAAAGGTATTCAATTACTTAATTTAATGACAATTTTCATTCTCATTATTTATGTTATTTTAATATTTATTATTTTTTAATTAATGTCGAAAGAGTCCGGGCCATAAATAATTGTTCTGGACTCTTTTTTATTAATATAAATCCGCTAAGCTTTGTAATCTTTTCGCACCTTCATATAATTGTTCATCATCCAAGGCTAATGATATTCTTACATGATATTTACCATTTTCTCCAAATGGAATGCCAGGTGCTACTAAAATCGATTGTTCTTTAAGTAAATATTCTACAAAAGATTCACCATCAAACTTCGGTGGAACTTTTAACCATAAAAATATACCACCTTTCATCGGCTCAAATGGTATATTCACTTCATTTAAAGCAGCTTCAAACTTTGTTCTTCTTTCTTTAAATATTTCGTTTTGTTCATTTAAAAAGTCATCACATTCATTTAATGCCAATGTGCTTACATCTTGTAATGCACCAAACATACCAGCATGTGTGTGAGTTTGATATTTTTTTAGCGCTGCTATCATCTCTTTATTACCCACTGCAAAACCTACTCTATAACCAGACATATTATAACCTTTAGATAGTGAATATATTTCAATTGCAGTTTCTTTAGCATCTTTAGATTGCAAAATGCTCGGATTCTTTTCATCAAATCCAAAAGCACTGTAAGCAAAATCATGCACAATTTGAGTGGACGTATCTTTAAATCTTTGAATTGTTTCATCAAAGAATGAAGTCGTTGCTACTGAACCAGTGGGATTGTTTGGATAAGTTAAATAAATTAATGTTGTATTTTTTAAAATGTCTTGATTTACTTCATCCCATTTAGGTAAGTAATGATGTTCAGGCTTTAACTCAAGCGGATAAGGATTGGCTCTCGCTAATAAAACACCAGCTAAATAGTCTGTATATCCTGGATCGGGTAATAGGACATTTTCATCAGGTTCTACTACGCAAGTTGGTAATGAGACTAAACCATTTTTAGTACCGTATAATATACACACTTCATCTTCTGGATCTAATTCAACATCGTAATGCCTCTTATAAAAATCTACTATTGCTTGTTTAAATGTCGATTTCCCGTGAAAAGCTCCATATTTTTGATTTTCCGGTTTTTGAATCGCATTAATAAATTCGTCAACGATCACTTTAGGCGTTTCCCCATCTGGAATACCTACTGCCATGTTAACAAGTGGTAACGGTCCGTGTTCAACTTTGCGCCCCATCGTCTTACCAAAATAACTATCAGGTATTTGAGACAATAATCGAGATGTTCCCATTATAACGACTCCTTATCAAATAAATTCGAATAAATACTATATGAATATATTCTATCAGAGTATATATATCACACAAGCTTTAGCTGATTAATTTACTAAGAATTATATCATTTTATTTAAAAATTAAAAAATCAGAGGAAAACTCTTAATAATAAGAATTACCTCTGATTAATTTCTAATGACTATATAAAATATTTATTCTACCCTTTCACTTGGGTTTTTAAATATTTTCTTTTTAAATTTCATAATGATTTCATATGAAATTGGTACAACTAATAATGTTAATATCGTAGATGAAACAAGTCCACCTATAACAGTTATAGCTAATGCTTTAGATATCAGTACTGAACTTCCACCACCGAATAACAACGGTACTAAAGCACCAATTGTAGCAATGGCTGTCATTAATATCGGACGTAAACGTGTTCCTGCTGCTTCAATTAAAGCTTCTCGTGTTGACATACCGCTTTGTTCCATATTAATAACTCTATCTATTAATACAATCGCATTGGTTACAACGATACCAATAAGCATTAACATACCAATCATACTTGGAACTGAAATTGTTTCTTGCGTAATTAACAATCCAGCTACTACACCAATAATAGATACTGGTAATGAGAATAGTATCGCAAATGGTGCTAATCCACCTTTAAATGTTAAGACAATAACTAAGTAAACGATTAATATCGCAGCTGCCATTGCCAACACTAATTGTTCTATTGCTTCATTAATATCATCATTGGTACCACCTACGTTTACATCTACATCATTAGGTTTATCCAATTTAGATACTTTTTGATTAACATCAGATGTTACTTTGGCAACATCGTCTGCAGTAATTTTTGCATCTACTGAAACGGATATTTTATCATTTTCTCTCGTAATTGTATCAGGTGAAGTTGTTTTCTTAAGTGATGCTATCTCACTCAATTTAACGTCTTTACCTAATGGTGTCGTTAATTTTGTATTTTTTAATTTGTCTTCTGACCAGTCTGTTTTTTCATCCTTAGTCAATTTCACATCTATAGATTTACCATCGTCATTTAATTTTGTAACGACTTTATCTTGTGTTGTTTGATTAAGTGTCATTGCAATTTGACCAGCTGATAAGCCGAGTTTCGTTGCTTTATTTTGGTCTACTTCAATATCATACTGTTCATATGATTCAGAAAGGTTTGAACTTACGTTTTCAACTCCACTTACTTTGGCAATTTCTTTTTCTACACTTTTAACTGTATCTTCTATTGCTTCAGTTGATGGTCCAGAAACTTTAACAGATACTTCGTTTGCTGTACCGCCTGTAGAAAAGTCTTGTTGTTTCCATTCTCCTTTATGATCAAATGTTCCAATGTGATCCATTACTTTTTTACCAACATTGTCCCAATTTGGAGTATCTTTATCATATTTCACCATTAAAGCCATATCATTTTGAGCTGACGGATTGAATGGATTTTCTCCACCGACGCTATATTGAACAAAGTCTACATTTTTATCTTTTGATAAATACTTTTCTGCCTGCTCACCATTTTTAACAACTTGTTCTTCTTTTTCACCAGGTGAAGGTTTATAAGTTAGTGCTAACATCTTGTCTTCACCAGTATCTATAAATGATTTCCCAATATACGGAGTAAATACTAAAACGATACTCGCTACGACAAATATAAGACTTAGTAATATAACAAGCCACTTATGATTTAAGTTCCATTTTAATACATTTTTATATTTACCAGCTAACCAATTGCCTTTTTCTTTTTTGCGTTTTTTAATACCATTTTTAAAGAATATGTGTGATAACACTGGTACTATCGTTAACGCGATTAGTAATGAAGCAAGTAAACTAAATGCTACTGCTAAAGCAAATGGTCTAAACATCTCACCGATTTGACCAGTTACAAATGCTAATGGTAAGAATACGACAATTGTAACGATAGTAGATGACATAATCGGAATAAACATTTCTTTAGTTGCACTCGTGATTAATTTTCCACCAGTTAACTTTTCAGCGCTATCCGTCATCCGTCGATAAATATTCTCTATAACGACAATCGAATCGTCAATTACACGACCTATCGCTACTGTTAAGGCACCTAATGTTAAAATATTAAGTGAAACATCTAACGCCTTTAACCCTATTAAAGCCATTAGTAATGACATTGGTATTGATACCATTGCTATAATTGTTGATTTCAAATCTCTTAAGAAGAAGAGTATGATGATTACGGCTACAATTGAACCTATCAACGCTTTTTCAACCATTGTAGATACAGAGTCTTTAATAGTTGAAGCTGTTTCCATTAATTGTACTGATTCAATATTTTTATGATCTTTCTTATAATCTTCAACTTCTTTATCTACATTATCTACTACATCCACTAAATTGGCATCCGTAGCTTTTGTAACTTGTAACGCAAGGGCATTTTTGCCGTTAGTTTTTGAAATTGAATCTCGTTTCTTTTCTTTTTTAACATCAGCAATGTCTGACAGTTTTACTGTTGGAATACTTTGCGATGCTTCAGAACTTTCTTCATCGCCTTGCCCTGCTTGCTGTGCTTGACTTGCCTGTTCTGCTTGACTAGCGCCTCCTTGACTAGCTTGCTGGTCTCCACCACTCGAAGCGCCACCAGTCATTGGAATTTCTAAATCTTTTAATGCTTTAATTGATGTGAAACGACCATCGACTACTATAGATTTCAAGTCATCTCCGAAAGTATATAACCCTAATGGCGATTCTTTTGTAGCACCATCGATATATTGAAGAACTTCATCTTCTGACAAACCTCGTTTAGTAAGTTCATTTTGATTAAATTCTAAGTTAACTTCTTCCAATGTTTGTCCTGATAAAGACACACTTTCAACTCCATCAACTTTTTCAAGCTTAGGAATTAAATCTGATTCCATTTGTTTTGTAACTTTTTCTAAATTATCATTTTTATCAGAAATTGAATAACTGACTACAGGGAATGAGTACATAGACATTCTACTCATGTCTGGGTCTTGAACGCCTTCAGGTAAATCAAGTTCCTCTAATTTCTTTCTTAATTCTGTTTCTGCTTCATCCATGTCTGTTTGGTATGTATATTCTAATGTGATGGCAGATGCATTTTCTAACGATTGACTCGTTACATTTTCTACACCTTCTAAGTTTTGTACTTGTTTTTCTACAGGTTCTGTTACATTATCAAGTACACTTTCGGGTGTAGCACCAGGATATGGCGTTGTGACTGTAATAACGGGTGTTGTTACATCCGGTAATAACTCAAGTTTCATTTTAAAAGCTGAATATATGCCACCCAATAATATAATAATTGTCATTAACAAAATGGCAAATTTATTATTGAGTGAGAACTTTATCATTTTTTGAACCACTCGTTTTCCCCCTATTTATCTTTTCTTAACTCATTCTATAATATAACGGTCACTATTCATACAACTAACAGAGAATAAAGCACTAAAAATTTTTAATTTTTAGTGCTTTATTAATCTTAATTTCTCTTTATTTTTTTCTCTATTTTTCTCTTATAAGTTGTAACAGCCGGTTTAACCTTTTCTATTGCTGTATAAATTGGTTTATTTAATACATAATCAAATTCACCAATTTTTTCGCTTAAGTATGTTCCCCAAACACGTTTAAATGCCCATAAACCATAATGTTCATGATCTTGGTCTGGGTTATTGTCAGTGCCACCAAAGTCAAACTTAGTTGCACCTTTTTCTTTAGCAAAACGCATCATTTCGATAATCATACGATGGTTCGGTAAAAATTCACGATACTCGTTTGAAGAAGCACCATATAAATAATATGATTTTTTACCACTAAATATAAGAATACCACCTGATAAATAAACGCCATCTGGTTTTTTCTCTTTAAGTTCTTCCATTTCTTGAATGCGTTTTTCATAATTTCCTAGCTTTTCTTCTGCATCTTTTAGTTGGTTTACAACTTTCTTATTTTGACGTTTATTTTCTAGTTTTTCTTTTTCTTCTAATAAAGCGTCACGTTCTTTAAATAAATCTTTAAGAACTTTATCTGGAACAACTTTGACTAAGAATAACTCACAATCTCCATCTGGATGTAAATGGTCATAGATGTTTTCAAAGTATGACAAATCTCTAGTTAAGAAATTATCACGTTCGCCAGTTTCTTCCATGATTTGCGCAAAGATTTTTAAATCGTCTCTATTTCCTATAATTAAATCAGTTCCTCGTTTTAACGAGTTTCTCACACGTGAACGATTACGCTTATCAAAGCTTTGCATTAAATCTTCTTCAGATTGATCTACTTTAGTAATCATCGTCATTCGTGGTTGAATATATGATTTACTTAAACCATCTTCAAAACCTTTATGTTTGAATCCTAAAGAAGTTAAAAATTCTAATACACCTTCTGACTCTTCTACTTCAATATCAGGGTCAATTTTAATCGCATAACTTTTTTCATTTCTAGCTAATTCTTTCGAGAGTTCCAAAAGCATTTTTACAGATTTTTCATCTTTGTAATCTACTACAAAACCTCTTGATATGTAACACAATGTGTAAGGTAATTTTGGTACTTTTTTAAATAACATTTGCGCTACACCAGTAAGTGTTTCACCGTCACCTACAGCAATACGACGAGAATACCAACCTGTAAGCTTTTTGGATTCTGCCCACTTTGTAAGTTGCAACATATCACCATTTGGATGTTGCTTTACAAATTCATCATGTTGCTCATGAGTGATATTCATTTTTTTAATCGCCATTTATAAATCTCCTTTTTATCAATTCGTTTCTTAATTATACAATGAAACGTTCATTAATTTCACGTATTAGCCTAACATTTGTTATACTTAATAAACAAAACCATAAAGTTAGGATTGAAATAAATGAGACAATTATTACTTGTGTTGTTCATTATACTCAATACTATCATGATTGTTACAAGTTTAAACGTTGATATTGAAATCAATTTTTTAAGTTACCGTGTTATACTTGTTGCATTCAGCTTTTTATTGAGCATAGTATTCATCCTTGAAAATGCTAATAAATCCACACTAACTTTAGCAATTTTAAGTGCACTTGTTGCTTTAGGTCATTTATCAATAATTATTCAGAATGTATACCTTAATGTATATTCTAATTAAATTCAAACATCTTGAGCTTTGGTGCTAACCTCTGCTCAGCATAATTCTCCCAATCCACTGGACTGGGAGAATTTAATTATATCTATTAAGTTTAATTAACTTTAAACACTTTTCTATTAATCATGAATAAAATGATTAAAATGAGTGAAACTATGACAATTGTTAATACATATGGTATAACATCGTGTTCTCCTTTTATCCCGACAAGTGGTGTTACAAGTCCTCCAAATGCAAATTGTGATAATCCTAATAAACTAGAAGCACTTCCAGCACCACGTTTATTGTTTGCCATAGCTATTGAAAATCCTGTAGTACCAATTGCAGAAACAGGACTTACTAAAATAAAGAAACCAATCATAAGTATCCAAATTGACCAACTATTTAACAACGTTAGAGATACTATAATAACGCCTATAATTTGTACAAAAGCGAATACTTTCATCAATGTATGTTCATCAAAACGATCAACCAATTTATTAACCAACTGTCCTGAAAATATTAAACCAAGTCCATTAAAAGCAAACATCCAACTAAAAGCAAAAGAGGAAACGCCATATACTGATTGTACGATAAATGGTGATGCTGAAATATAACTAAACAGTAATGCAAAAGTACTACCTTGTATAAATAATGGTAATAAGAATTTTGGATTTTTTAATAATTCTTTAAAGTCTCCTAAAATTTCGCTTATTCTACCCGAAGAACGATTATTTTCAGGTAATGATTCTGTTAATTTATAAAATGATAAGCAGAACATTATCGCTCCAAAAGCTGTCAGTACTAAAAAGACAGTTTTCCAAGTAGAGAATTCAAGTATTATCCCCCCTAGCACAGGTGCTAATATAGGCGCGACACCGTTAACGAGCATTAATACAGCTAAAAATTTAGTTAAAGCCTTTCCGGAATATAAATCACTCGACATTGCCCGGGAAATAACTGCACCTGCTCCGCCGGTAAAACCTTGAACAAATCTTAAAGCCATCACGACATATATATTTGGAGCAAACACACATAATATCGAAGCGATAGTGTAGACAACCAACGCAACCATTAAAGGTTTCTTACGACCAATAAAATCTGACAGTGGTCCTACAAATACTTGTCCTATTGCTAAACCTATCATAAATAATGTTAAAGTAAGCTGTGTATTCGATGTGCTTGTATTAAAATCATTACTTATCTCAGGTAATGCAGGTAAATACATATCAATAGAGAATGGACCAAAAGCAGTTAATAAGCCTAATATAATAATTAAAAATAACGAAGGTTTAGCCTTCTTTTGTTCGATCATAAGACATGCTCCTTTATGTATAATACTTTCTATTATATGCTTTTTAAATTTCAAATATCAATATTATATTTTATTACGATATATAAACGCTTTACTTTCACGAAACCATCATTCAAAATATAGTCAGAAACAAAGTAACGGAGTGAAATAATGAATATATTTTTAACCGGTGCAACAGGCTTTGTAGGTGCTGAATTAATAAAATCACTTGCTAAAGATGCGCACAAGAATTTTTACATTTTATACAGATCTGAACAAAAGAAATTAATGCTATTAAATAAAGTGGAAGAATCATATCATGAAAGAATGCATTTTATTTATGGTGATATTACGAATGAAAATTGTAACGTTAGTGAAAATCAAATTAAAGATATACCACAAATAGATAAATTTTATCATTTAGCTGCTTTAGTGAAGTTTAATTTTGAATTAGCTGATGAATTGTTCCAAATTAATTATACGGGTACTCAGCATGCAATAGAATTAGCGAAAAAGCTGAATAGTAAACATTTCCTTTACGTATCCACTGCTTACACAATAGGTGAAAAAGAATTAGCCTATGAAGAACTTCACCCGATAGATGCGCCAACAAACAACCCATATGAAGCTTCTAAAGTACAAGCTGAACATTTAGTCGCTCAGGAAAAAGATATGGCAACATCTATCATAAGACCAGCTATCATTATAGGAGATTCAGTAACTGGAGAAGCAGATTCTAAATTTACATTATATGGATTTATGAAAGCTTTAAAAGTTTTTAAACGAAGAATCACTAATAAAAACATTGAAACTGTATACAGATTATTTGGAGATAGCACACATACTTCTAATTTTGTACCCGTTGATTATGTTGTAGATGTTTTGACGGTGGCTTGTGATTATGCAGAAAATCAAAAAATTTATCATGCAACAAATAATTATCCGCCTTCAAATGATTTTATTTTTGAAACAATAAAAAAACATTTAGATTTTCATCAATTAGAAGTCGCACCTATATCTGAAATTAATACCATTACAGATGAAGAAAGAGTGCTTAATAGTTTTATAGATGTATTTGCACCTTATTTTTCAAAATCCATTAACTTTAACGATGAAAATACAGCATATATGATGAATCAAGCAGGTAAAGACACTTTACAATTGAGTCATGATGCACTAGATATGATTATTCGTGTATATTTTGAAAAATAAAGGTTTCTTTATACAAATGAAACAGCAACCCGTTATTTTAAAATTAACAGGTTGCTGTTTTTTTACGTTTAACCACCAATATAATTCATGTTGATTTTGTTTTTCTTACGTCTCGCCACTGTTGCTTCCGTTCTTTCATCTGAATATTTATCATCTCGAATATTCCATAAATATTTGAGTGTTGATAATATTTCATTATCTGTCTTTCCATCTCGCAATTCAGTTTTTATATCATAACCATTTTTCTCAGCAAAAAGACAACCATAAAATTTTCCATCTGAGGAGATTCTTGCTCTTGTACATGAAGAACAAAATGATGCAGATACACTTGTAATTAATCCAAATTGAGCACCATTATCTTTATGTCGGTAATAAGTCGCGACCTCGCCAAAATAACTTGATTCTACTGGTTCGATTTCAAAATGTTGACCGATTTGTTCTAGCATTTCTTTTTTCGTGACTACTTTATCAAAATTCCAACCATTATCATTTCCTACATCCATAAATTCTATAAATCTTACGACAATATTGTTATTTTTAAAGTATTCTACTAAAGGTATAATTTCTTGATCGTTAATACCTTTTTGTATAACTACGTTTACTTTTACTTTAAAACCTATTTTCTTAGCGTAATCAATTTGTTCAAGTATTTGTGAAGCAGAGATATTACGGTTGTTAATCGATTTAAATAGTTCATTATCTAATGCATCTATGCTGACATTAATCCTTCTTAATCCTGCATCGTATAGATTTTGGCCGTGTTTTTTTAGCAACAAACCATTCGTTGTTAAACCAATATCATTAATACCTTCAATTTCATTAATACCTTGGATTAATTTATACAAATCACGTCTTAAAAGAGGTTCTCCTCCCGTAATTCTTACTTTTTCAACACCAAGGCTACTGTATAATCGAGCTAAACGGATGATTTCGTCAAAACTGAGCAGTTCTTGTTTAGGTAAAAATACAAAGTCATCGCCAAATATTTCTTTTGGCATACAATAATCACATCGAAAATTACAACGATCCGTAACAGATATTCTTAAATCTCTAATTGGTCGTCCTAATTTATCCTTGATTGCTTGATTCATCGTAACGCCCCCTCTACCTACAACAGTTAATGCTCTATTTCTTTCAAATCCTCTTGATAGTTAATATTTTTATACCAATTATGTTGATTATTTATTTCATCCACATCTAACCATTGTGCAGGTCTATTTTCATATATTTCTTTCATTCTATATTGACCTTGATCTAAAGATTGTTTAATTTCACTTTTAACACGATGACTATAAAATGCTAATGTTGGCATTTTAAAACCATTCGCTTCATATCCAGCAATATCTAGCTGTTCCTCCATTACTCGAGATATAAAAAATTGATATAAATAACTGATAGATTTTTCAGTTACCATCGGTGTATCACATGCAATCACAAAATAACATTCGGTATCGTATGATTCCATTACACTGTATATACCGCTTAATGGACCGTTATTTGCATATACTGGTTCATCTACTACAACATCACTATAATCAAATGAATCTTTTAAAGTTTCATTTGTACTTATTACAATTCTCTCGAATAAGTTGGTTTGATTCAAAGTTTTAATAATTTTTTTATAGAATATTTCTCCTTCAATTGTTGCAAAAGCTTTTGGTGAACCAAAACGACTGGATTGTCCTCCAGCTAGAATTATTGCTATCATTTTTCTTTTACCCTCCACTAACTGGTGGAATAAGTGCAACTGTAGCATCACTAGTTATTGTGTCATCATCTTGCACAAACTCCTCATTAACAGCTATTTGAAAAATTTCTCCTTTTAATTCCGGATAATTTTCAAATAAATATTGCTTAAATTCTAACACAGAGTATGTTTTATTGAGCGTAATTTGCTCTTCTTTTTTGTTTAATAATTCTTTTAAATGAGCAAAATACAATACTTTCATAATCAGTCCTCCATTTTAATTGAAGAATGGTATTGTTTTTGGGAACCTTGCCATTCTTCACCATCTTCCCATATCTCTTTTTTCCATATTGGTACAATTTCTTTTATACGCTCTATAGCATATTCATTTGCCGCATATGCATCGTGCCTATGAGGTGAAGAAACACTAATAACAACTGCAATATCAGAAATTTGTAACTCACCAATTCTATGGGCAATTGCAATAATTGTACCTGGCCACTTTTCTTCAATTTCTTCGCCTATTTGAGCCATTTTTTTCTCAGCCATAGGCTTATAAGCTTCATATGCTAAATATTCTGTCTTGATGCCTTTTGTCCATTCTCTCACATGTCCTGTAAATACTACAATAGCTCCTTGTCGTGAGTTTAATGTCCATTCTCTATATTTTTCTGGATTTATTGGTTCAGAGACAATTTCAAATTGTTTCATAATTGCACCTACTCTTTTTGGAATAACCATTTTTTAAACCAATCAAGAAATAGTTTTCTTTCATCTTGATTGTATGCATTAAAGTTATAGACTACATTGCTTAATTTATCGTTTAGATTATCTGTATTTTCACCCAATACTACTTTAGGGTAATCTTCAGATTTGAATCCTTCAATCAATAAAATATCTGGTTGTATGGATAAATCTTTGTTAATAATTTCTGTTAATGAACGATGAACTTTTGTGACACGTTCAATTAATTCATGTCCCAAAACGATACTTTCTTCTGCACCATTATTAATAAATGAAAGACTATCTACTTCTTTATGATTTAAAGATATATCTTGTGTTCCATGCCCATGGTGTTTAATCGTCGAAACAGATAACTGGTATTCTTGGCATATTTTAATTAATTCATTAATCAAAGTTGTTTTACCACTATTTTTATAACCTACAATTTGCATGATTTTCATATATTTAAATTACTTTCGTATGATTGATGATCAGTAAGTAATACTTTTACTTCATCACCTTTACTGTAACCTCTAGTACCACTCGGCAATATGATCATTCCGTTGCTTTTTGCTATTGCAACCACAGCGTTTGATTTATTAAAACCTGATGGAACAGCAATTATCCCGTCGTTTGTAAATGAGAGTTTACCTCGAATGAATCTAGTAAAAGGATTTGGTTTTTTAAAGTCTTCACCTAATTTAGCATTTATAATAACTGGATATATATCTTTGCTTGCCATCATTCTTAGAATAGTTGGCTTTGTGAATAAATGAAAACCCGAATAACATGCAGAAGGGTTACCTGATAACCCAAATAATAGTTTGTCATTTTTATAAGCTACTGTTGTAACACTACCAGGTCTCATTTGTACTTTATTGAATAATACTTCTGCACCAATTTCTTTATATACTTGTGGTAAATAATCAAAGTCCCCTACTGATACGCCACCTGTTGTAATGACAATATCATTTTCTGCCAGTGCTTTATTTACACTTTCAGTACATCCTTGTAAGTTATCCTCTTGTATTTTATAAGTTTTGGATTGAATATTCATTTGGTCACATAACGCTTTAATCATTGGGCCATTTGAATTTCTGATTTTACCTGGTTCTAATGGTTCATTAGGTCCTACTAACTCACTACCTGTTGCAATAATAGCTACTGTCGGTCTTTTAAATACTTTTACTTTTTCATAACCAAAAGTAGCTAACACAGCTATAACACCACTGTTAACCAATTGACCTTTTTCTAATACAACATCATCTTCCGTACATTCTTCACCTTTAAATGCAATATTTTCTCCAGTTTTAAAAGGTTTTCTAATTGTAAATCCATTTTCATTTTCTGTCGTTTGTTCCAACATAACGACTGCATCTGCACCTTCAGGTATAGGAGCTCCAGTCATAATACGAACCGCTTCGTAACCTTTAATACGCACTTTAGATGGTGTTCCTGCTCCTATGTGATCAACTACGTCGAATTGTATTCGGTTATTACCTTCTGCCCCTTCTGAATCTTTACTATTGATAGCAAAGCCATCGAATGGTGATTTATTAAAACTAGGAATATCATATGTAGCGATAACATCTTCCGCCAATATATAATCCAGAGCATCATCAATATGTACTGTTATAGGATCTTTATTCTCAACAACTTCAATAACACGTTTTATCGCATCATCAACTGGTATTGGTTTTCTAATTTCAACTGTCATAATATGCACTCCATTCATAATTTAACTATGTTCACATGTTATAATAAACTTAAGAAAGGATGATTATACATGTCAGATTTCACACATTTTAATGAACAAGGTCGAGCGAAAATGGTAAACGTTTCAAATAAAGAAACAAGTACAAGAATTGCTGTCGCTCATTCAAGTATTCAAGTTAATGAAAAAATTTATAACCAAATTCAAAATGGTAAAAACAAAAAAGGTGACGTACTAGGAACTGCTCAAATTGCAGGTATTATGGCTGCGAAAAACACGAGTCAGCTTATTCCTATGTGTCATCCTTTACAACTTACAGGTATTGATATCGAATTTAACTGGGATGTTGAAGATTTGAATAACTTAAATATAACTGCAACAGTTAAGACTAAAGGCCAAACTGGCGTTGAAATGGAAGCATTAACGGCTGCCAGTGTATCAGCTTTAACAATTTATGATATGTGTAAAGCTGTAGACAAAGGCATGATTATTGGTGAGACTTATTTATCTCATAAATCCGGAGGCGTTAATGGAGACTTCAATCGTCAATAATTTACTTATTAAGCTCATACACTAAATGATTTAATTCTTTAGTTATGAGCTTTTCCATTGCCAATTTCACAGCGCCAGTTGACCCTGGTATAGACATTATAATTTGCTTACCTACTGTTCCAGCGACTGCTCTAGATAAAATTGCACGAGAACCTACATCTTCTGTATAGCTCAAATATCTAAATATTTCTCCAAAGCCCTCTATTTCTTTGTCAAATAACGGTGTAATTGCTTCGATTGTAACATCTCGTGGACTTATACCTGTCCCACCTGTTGTTATAATGGCGTCAATATCTTGGGATAACCATGTTTGAATAGCTTCTCGTATAAAAGATGCATCATCTCTAACTATTTTATAATGCTCTTCTTTTACCGACACATTCATACCATTTAAATAAGATAGAACAAGTTGCCCACCTTTATCAGTTTCTTTATTTCTAGTATCACTAACTGTTAAAACTGCAATGTTTATATTTCTATCAATTTTATCAATCACACTCATTATTTAACCTCCTAGCCAAACATATTTTCTACAAATTGTTTACCCTCTTCTACAGATCCGATATCGTGAATTAATAATCTTCCGTTATTAAAAGCAACAACTCGGTGATCATCATATAAATATTGAATCATATAAGCATTTGATTTATGCAACAAACCATTTTGAGCTATAAACTTTTCAATAGCTGGGCGATTTAACTTTTCATTAATATATTGAATTGTATCGCGACCACACAGCTCAGTAATCATTTGACTTGATGATGATAAATGAGGATAAGTTGGATTTTCTCCGCATGTTTCACATTCATCTCGTTTCATTTGTGTAAAACCAAATGATTGATGGTCACCTTCCCATACATCACCGAATGTTAACTTCGGCGTAAACTCTTCTCCAGATAAAATTTTAAGCGCATCTGTTACTTGTAAGCTTGTCGCCATAGTAACTGCTGGATTAATGACACCAACAGTATCACAAGTGCGATTTATAGCCGGGATTTCTGGTAATAAACAATTAAAGCACGGTGTTTTTTCTGGGATAAATGTAGCTTGAACATATGTAGATTCTAAGCAAGCACCATAAATCCATGGAATATTCATTTTATATGCAAAATCATTTATTAATAATCTCGTATTAAAATTATCTGTAGCATCAATGATGACATCAGAATATCTTGCAACTTCTTGTAATAATTTAGCGTCACATTGTGCGATATAAGTTTTTATTGTTATATCTTCTCTAATTTTTCTTAAATGTTTTTCTGCAGCGACTACTTTTGGAAGCATTTCTTTTATATCACTTTCAGTAAATAACGTTTGTCTTTGCAAGTTTGATACTTCTACATAATCACGATCTATAATATTTAATCGCGCTATCCCTGAGCGTGTTAACTGTTCCGCAACATGCGTTCCAAGTGCACCCATCCCTACTATTGTCACATTACTTTTTGCTATATTTTCTTGTCCTTTTTCACCAATTTTATCAAATAAAATTTGACGAGAATATCGTTCGTTCATTTATACCAACCTTTCACGACTCTTTATCTCTATTATAGATTGAAATTGCAATATCCTCAATCAATAGAGGGAATTGAACAGAAATATAATAATTTAGGGAGCGGTACAGAAATCCTAATTTTAAAAAGATTTTATATTGCCACTATAACAAACGAGTTTGAGACATTGATTATGTTCCACTCCCTAAGAACATTAAATTGTTTTCTTTTCTACTTTTGTCATATGCATCATCGAGATTAAAGCTACTAAACCAAATATCGCTAACAAGAAAAATGCTAAATGGTTTGAACCTGTTAAGGCTGTGACCATAGTAATAATAAGTGGTGGGAAAAATCCTCCTAAACCGCCCATCATTGATACGATTCCGTTTACTACACCAGCTTCTTTGCTGAAATAAGTAGGAACAAGTTTGAAAATTAGTCCATTTCCAATACCTGCAGACACACTGATTGTTAAGCAACCAATTGTAAATAACATGATATGATTTGATAATGCTAGTATTAAAGCACCAGCTATCATAATGCCAAAGAATATTTTCAACATATTTAATGCATTAAATTTATCGCCTAACATACCACCAATTGGTCTTAATATTGTAGCTATTGCGATAAACACACCAGTTCGTATCCCTGCATCTACTTTGTCGATTTCAAAGTGTCCTACTAAAAAGTTTGGTAAAAATAATCCGAAAGCTACGAATGCACCAAATGTGATGAAATACCAAAAACTGAAATAGTAAAGTTTATAGTTGTTTGCTACTTGTTTAGTTTGTTTTAACATAGGTACTTTAACTTTAGGCTCTTGTTTATCTCCAAAAACAAACATCAAAATAGCAAATAACGCCATTACTAATACATATAATTGAACAGTATGTTGCCAACCTATAGCCCCTGCTATTGGTGGAGCTAAAAATGATGAAACAGCTGTACCTAAATTACCCATACCGTATATACCATTAGCAAAACCATGTTTTTCTTTCGGATAATATTTAGGAATCGATGTAACACCAACTGAAAACACTGCACCACCTAAACCAATAAAGAATCCAGCTATCATTAGTCCTGTAGTTGAAGTTGCTTGACTTAAATAAAATACTGGAAAAATTAAAATAATAAAACTAATTAAAAAGACAAGTCTAGATCCAATTAAGTTTGTGTAATAACCAATAGGAATTCTTAGAATTGAACCTAGAATAACAGGTATCGCTAAAATAATAGCTTTCTGACTTTCTGGTACGTTAAAATCTTGTGATATGTATGGCATTAAAGGAGCTAAAATACTCCACACCATAAATCCTGCCATTAAGCTTAAGGTTTGTAACGGTAATTGGACTTTACCTGTGTTGTTTTTCATGACTTTCACCCTTTTTATTTGTAGATAATTTAAAACTCTTTTCAACTACATTTTAGGTTATTTGTGAAAAACTGCACATAAGGAATTCCCCTTACCTCCTTCAGTAATTTCCCTATAAAATAATGGTGTGAGGTAGAAGTATTTAACTCAAAATAATTCTCCTAATCTGCTGATTTGAAAGTGCATGGTTGTCTAGAGTATGGCTCGAGCCTATAGTCTCTCGCGCATACTATTCCCTTGGGCGTCAGCACTTTACAAATTCGTGCAAGTGAAATTCAAAGCTAAATTGATAGTTAATCTAATAAATTGAGCTCTTATTGGATTTTCGGCTTAATTAATCCAACAAAACAGGCTCTTATTGGATTTTCAACTTAATTAATCCAACAAAAGGTGTTCTACTTGGATTATTGCCTTAGTTAATCCAACAAAAGGTGTTCTACTTGGATTATTGTCATACTTAATCCAACAGGCAAGTCATCTCTCGCCACTCTAAATCGTATCATCAAAAAATAACGTACAAGGCTCGATGTCCTTGCACGTTACAACTTTATATCCTATTGATTTGTACGATATGGTGATTAACCATTTAAAAATCTAATAATTTTTTCTTCATAGCATATTCAACTAATTCTGGACGAGATTTTAAATTAAGTTTATCCATAATTCGTGCTTTATGTGCTTCGATTGTTTTTACTGAAACAAATAACTTTTCAGCTATGTCTTTATTTCCGTACCCTTTTGCGATTAAAGGAAGTATCTCTAATTCTCTTTGAGATAAAATTTTAAATGGATCATTCGAGTTAGTATCTGATTGGTTACTTGGGTTAACAAGCTCATTAACAAGTGCACTCGTAACTTTCGAATCAATATACATTTCATCTTTATAAACTGTTCTTACTGCATGAATTAATTCTTCATCAGGCGCATTTTTCAAGATATAACCTTTAGCTCCATTTCTTAAAACATGAAACAGATATTCTTCATCGTCAAACATCGTTAATATAAGTATTTTAGTTTCCTTAAAATCTTCTGAAATTTTACCCGTCGCAATTAATCCAGATTCACCTGGCGGCATACTTAAATCCATAATCAATACATCAGGCTTATGTTTAGCAACCATTTGATATGCTTCTATTCCATCTGCGGCAGTTGCCACTACTTCCATATCTTCTTGATAGTTTAATATCATAGAAAAACCTGTTCTAACAACTGCATGATCATCTGCAATTACGAGTTTCATTTGTCTTCCTCCACGTTTATGCTATTGGCACTTTTAATTTAATGTTAGTACCTTTACCTATTTTGCTTTCAATATTAACGCTACCACCTACTATTTCTGCACGCTCTTGCATGCCATACAGACCTAGCCCTGACCCTTTAGGTTGACTTCCAATAACAAAACCGGCACCTTGATCAGCCACTTCTACTTGAATCATATTGTCTTCAAATAACATGTGTACATCAACACTATCTACATTAGCATATTTTAAAGAATTAAATACCGCTTCTTGGACAATTCGGTAAACAACTGTTTCAATTTCTGGGTTAAATCTAAGCTCAACAGAATCAAAGTGATAATGAACTATAAATCCAAAGTTCTTCTCCAACTGTTTGAAATATGATTTAAATGCAGCATTTAAACCTAAGTCATCTAATGAAGATGGTCTTAACTCTAAAGATAAATTGCGAATATCATCTATTAATCTAGACATTATACTTTCTATATCTTGTGACTGAGTTTTCAATTGATCTATATCATCTTGGTATTTAAGTAATCTCAACTCTACACTGACATTTAATAATTCTTGAACAACACCGTCATGTAGTTCTCTTGAAATTCTTTTTCTTTCATTTTCTTGTGCTGAAATAATCTTTTGCATCATTGTTTGTTGATGTAATTTTTGTTGTCTTTCAATTTGTGGGGACACATTTTGTAGCGTGTACACCATGATATCTTCTTCTTGGCTAATCGTTTGATAAGTCGCAGTGAAAGGTTCTACTGATCCACTGTTTGTTTGCATAAATACTTGGAAGCTTGTATTACCAATGTTCGTTGATTCTAAGAAACAATCTCTACACGATTGTAGTGCGTATTCATTTGAATAACCTTCACACCTACTACATATAGCATGTGTCAAAGGTTCTTGATTATCTTCTGAAATGATTTTTCTAGCCGCTTTATTCATATCAATAATTTGTCCTTTACTATTTAAAAAGACGATCATTTCACTTGTTTTTTCATAATACTGCTTTAAAATATTGTTTAATTTTGAAGCGTTATCTGCACTCATGAATTAATCATATCCTCTCTTTGAAAAGGGCCAAAACTAGAAAAATGCAATTGTTCTAAATTTGGTAATCGTTTATCGTTTCTTTGTCCTAACAATAGAACACCCTTCACTCTATTTTTAATCCATAATGGAAATGCAATAAGAGCAGTTAATTCCTCGCTTTGAATAATCGGATAATTAAAGACTTGGTCATTGTAAATGCTGTCTTTAATATTATGAAGAATTATTTCTTTACCACTCTTAATTACAATTCCTGCTATACCCCTGCCGTTTCTTAAAATGATGTTTTTATATCTATGATTCAAATTTCCAGATACATACTGCCATTTTATGTGACTAGACAAATTTGTGTCCAAAGCCATAGCGATACCAGCAAAATCAAAATCATACTTATTTCTAATTTGATCAAGTTTTTCTTGAAAATTAAAATCATCAGACATTTTTCAGCACCTCAACTCATTTTTCACCTTTAGTTTAATTCGTTTTATGCTTTCTGTAAATAATATAACTTCTACTAAAGTAAGTTAATGGCACGCTCCACACATGTACTAATCGAGTGAATGGCCACATACTTGTTATCAATAACCCTAAAATAATATGCGTCTTAAATGTCCACGGAACAGTAGTCATTAATTCCGCATTAGGTCTAAAAATCAACAAACCTCTAAACCACACAGAAATTGTTTGTCTATAATCAAAATCTGGTACCGTTGCATTCGTCCATAAAGTAGCTACACATCCCATAAATACAATCGCTAATAATAATATATTAACTAAAATATCGGAAAATGAACTCATTCTTCTTACATTGTGTTTAGTAATTCTACGAGCTGTTAATAAAAACATACCGATTAATGTAACTATACCAAATATACTTCCGATATAAACCGCTCCTATATGGTATAAATGATTGCTTACACCTATAGCACTTAGCCATTCAGCAGGTATACCTAAACCAACAATATGCCCAAAAATAACTGGAATAATACCTAAATGGAATAAAATACTCCCCCACATTAATTGCTTTTTCTCAATGAATTCACTTGATTTTGCGGTCCATGAAAACTGATCATATTTAAATCTAAATATATGCCCAACTATAAATATGGCTACACATAAATAAGGAAAAATGACCCAAACAAATTGATTAATCATGACTCGCCACCTTCTCTTGTTCAATTACACATGATTTTAATGTTTCACGTAATGCTTTAATAATATGGAAGTACGGACTATTTTTCTGAGCTAAAACTTTCATTAATTCATATGTTCCGTCTTCGATAACCATCACAACGAGCGTTAAACTTTCTTGTGCTCGACTATCTCCTATCCATTCAGCTGCATATAAAAATTCTAGCATTAATGGTAAAAAATCCGATAATTCACTTTTAGGCATTTCTAAACCAAACATTTCATATAAAACTTTTAACCTTGCTAACATTTGTCCTCTTTCTTTTTGTTCAGTTAACTTATTATAAGTCATATACAAAGTTGTTTTCTTTTCAAAATCAAATGTCTCTGTATAAACTTCTTGAATGTCATCTAGTGATATTTCGTACATATTATCCCAGTATTGTTGTATAGAATCATAAGCTGGATGTTTTTCATCAAACGCTGATTCAAAAGCTTTTGGATGAAAATCTAATTTTTCAGGATACGTAAGTTGATTACTAAAAAAACCAAAACTCTTTTTATATTGATTCAAAGCTTCTAAATTAATCACGGAAAATCCCTCCATAGAAGTTCTCATTATAAATCTCTTGCCCTGATTTACCATTTGATATACTTTGTACGCCACATCCGTCACAATTCGAGCCAAACATTTCTCCACCAAATCCTTGGCTACCTTGTGCCCTATAAGTATCCATGTATCCTTCTTTATGAGATGTTGGTACTACGAATCGATCTTCATGTTTCGCTATAGCTAATAATCTATACATATCTTTAGTTTGTCTTTCTGATAGGCCTACTCTGTCTAATCTAGATAAATCAAATTCTTTGTTACTAGATTTTGCTCTCATATAGCTACGCATCATAGCCATTCTTTGCAATGCTAATTTAACAGTTCTAGTATCACCAGCTGTAAGCATGTTAGCTAAATACTGTACTGGTAGTCTCATTTCTTCTATAGCTGGGAAAATCATATCCGGATTTCTAATCGAATCTTTACCTTCAAAGTAATTCATAATTGGACTAAGTGGCGGACAATACCAAACCATAGGTAAAGTACGGTATTCAGGATGTAGTGGAAACGCAAGCTTATACTCTATAGCTAATTTATAAACAGGTGAATTTTGAGCCGCTTCAATCCAATCTTGAGTGATTCCGTCTTTTTCAGCTTGTTGAATAACATCTTCATCGTAAGGATCTAAAAATAAATCTAATTGTTTTTCGTATAAATCTTGCTCATTTTCTGTTGAAGCTGCTTCTTGTACTTTATCAGCATCATATAGTAGTACACCTAAATAGCGCATACGTCCTGTGCAAGTTTCAGAACAAACAGTTGGTAATCCAGCTTCAATTCTAGGGAAACAAAACGTACATTTTTCTGCTTTATTTGTTTTCCAGTTGAAGTAAACTTTTTTATATGGACACCCCGTCATGCAGTAACGCCATCCACGACAAGCGTCTTGGTCTACAAGTACAATACCGTCTTCATCTCTTTTATACATAGCGCCTGATGGACAAGAAGCTACACAACTAGGATTTAAGCAATGTTCACATAACCTAGGTAAATACATCATAAATGTTTGATCAAAATTAAATTTAATTTCTTCTTCAATCTTTTGTATGTTTGGATCTGTTGGACCTGTAACGTGTGCACCTGCAAGATCGTCCTCCCAGTTCGGTCCCCATTTTATATCTAGCTTTTTTCCTGAAATAACGGATTCTGCTTTTGCAACAGGTGAATGTTTACTTTCTTTAGCTGTCGTTAAATGCTTGTAATTATACGTCCATGGTTCATAGTAATCTTTCATTTCTGGCATATCAGGGTTGAAGAATATTTTACCTAGTGCAATTTTTGATAGTTTACTACCTGATTTTAATTCTAATTTACCTTTTTTATTTAGCACCCATCCACCTTTATAAGTTTCTTGGTCTTCCCATCTTTTTGGATATCCTATCCCTGGTTTAGTTTCAACGTTATTGAACCATATATATTCAGCACCTTCTCTATTTGTCCAAGTACTCTTACACGTAACACTACAAGTATGACATCCTATACATTTATCTAAGTTCATAACCATAGCTACTTGCGCTTTAATCTTCAAGCCAATCTACCTCCTTCATTTTTCTAATGGCTACATATACATCTCTTTGGTTACCGATTGGACCGTAATAATTAAATCCATAGCTAATTTGTGCGTATCCACCGACTAATTGCGTTGGTTTTAAATGAATACGTGTTGGAGCATTATGTGAACCTCCACGAGTATCTGTAATTTCTGACCCTGGTGTTTCAATGTGTTTATCTTGAGCATGATACATAAACATTGTGCCTCTAGGCATTCTATGAGACACTACTGCTCTTGCTGTTACTAGCCCATTTCTGTTGTAAACTTCTAACCAATCATTATCATTAATATCATTAGATTGTGCATCTTCTTTAGAAATCCAAACTGTCGGCCCTCCTCTGAAGAGAGTTAGCATGTGTAGATTATCTTGATAAGTTGAGTGGATATTCCATTTACCATGTGGTGTTAAATAACGTAATACAAGTGTATCAACGCCACCTTTAATCTGTTTATCCTTCGTACCAAATACCATAGGTGGTAATGTCGGTTTATAAATTGGTAAGTTCTCCCCAAATTGTAGAAACACCTCATGGTCAATATAGTAACTTTGTCTACCTGTTAATGTTCTAAATGGTACAAGACGTTCAATGTTAGTTGTAAATGGTGAATATCTTCTTCCTAACTTGTTAGAGCCTGGGAACACTGCTGTCGGTATAACTTCTCGAGGTTGAGCAGTAATATTAGGGAATGTAATTTTTTCAGATGCTCTTTCTGCAGAAATATCTTTAAGTTCCATTCCTGTTTGTTGTTCTAAATCTTCGTATGATTTTTGTGATACTTTACCGTTTGATGCAGATGATACATTTAATATGACATCTGCAACTTTTCTAGCAGTTTCCATCCTAGGCAAGCCATTTTTAACCGTGCCATCTTCCCACGTATCAAGCATTAACTTCAATTCGTCATATTGTTCTTTCACAGAAAAGCTAACACCATGAGCACCTATTTTACCTTTTTCTAATAAAGGTCCGACTGATATATATTTGTCATAAATTTGAGTATAATCTCTTTCTACAACTGCAAATCCAGGCATTGTTTTACCAGGTATTGCTTCAATTTCACCTTTAGACCAATCTTTTACTAAGCCCAATGGTGTGGCTATTTCTTGTTGTGAATCATGTGCTAACGGTGTTGTTACAACATCTTTAAACACGCCTTTCATATGTGTTTTAGCTAATTCTGATACTGATTTTGCTATGGTTTTATAAATATCCCAGTCTGATTTTGATTCCCATAATGGATCGACTGCTGGGTTAAATGGATGTATAAATGGATGCATGTCTGTTGATGATATATCGTGTTTTTCATACCATGTTGCTGCTGGTAAAACGACATCAGCATATAAAGGTGTGGTCGTCATTCTAAAATCTAAAGCTACTAACAAATCTAATTTACCGTTAGTTTCTTCACGCCATACAATTTCTTCTGGTTTTTCCGTTTCATTTGGATTTGCTAATAATCCATCTTTAGTACCTAATAAGTGTTTCATAAAGTATTCTTGACCTTTAGCAGAACTCGAAATTAAATTAGAGCGCCATACAAATAATGTTTTAGGATGATTCTTTTTAGCATCAGGATCTTCAATTGCAAATTTTGTTTTTTTAGATTTAACTGCATCAACTGCTCTTTTAACAATTGCTTCATTGGAATCATCTCCTGATTCTTTAGCTTCTTCTCCAAACAATAAACTATTGCAATCAAATTGCGGATATGAAGGTAGCCAACCTAATCGTGCAGCTAAAACGTTATAATCTGCCGGGTGTTGGTGTTTAAGCTCATTAGATAATGGTGACTGTAATTTATCTACACCTGATTCTTCGTATTTCCATTGATCTGTAGCAAAATAGAACCAACTTGTAGCATTTTGTAATCTTGGTGGTCCTTGCCAGTCTTTTGCAAAAGCGATTGTTGACCATCCTTCTATCGGTCTACATTTTTCTTGACCAACATAGTGAGCCCAACCACCACCGTTTACGCCTTGACATCCACATAAAATAACTAAGTTTAAAATAGCTCGATAAATCGTATCTGAGTTAAACCAATGATTGATACCTGCCCCCATAATAATCATCGAGCGTCCTTCTGTATCGATTGCATTTTGAGCAAACTCCCTTGCGATTTGAACAACAACTGATGATTTTACACCTGTTATTTTTTCTTGCCATTTTGGTGAATATAGAGAGTTTTCATCATCATACCCTGTAGCTTCTAATGGATGATTAAAGCGTCTTATTCCGTATTGACTAGCCATTAAATCATAAATAGTTGATACGTAAATTTTTTCTCCATTTTGATTTTCAATTTCTTTTACTAATATAGGTCTTTCAAAAATACCATTTCCTTCGTTATCAAAATAAGGAAATTGAATGGCCATAATTGATGCATCGGCGTCTTTAAAAGTTAAAGCTGGATCAATGACAGTGCCATCTTCATTTTCTAATTTTAAATTCCATTTCACATCTTTTTCATAACGTTGACCCATTGTGCCATTCGGAACTACGAGTTGTTTAGAATTTTGATCATATACAACAGGTTTCCATTCAGCATGTTCAGTCTTTATACCTAAATCACTTGAACGTAAAAATCTTCCTGCTTTATAGCCTTCTCCATGGGGTTCTAATTGAATAACAAATGGCATATCAGTATATTGTTTAGCATAATTAATAAACATTTCTTCTTTTTTATCTTCATAATATTCTTGCAAAATAACATGTGTCATAGCTTGAGCTAAAGCCGCATCTGTACCTGGATTAGGTGCAAGCCAATTGTCCGCAAATTTCACATTTTCTGCATAGTCTGGAGCTACCGAAACGACTTTAGTTCCTTTATATCGTACTTCTGTCATAAAATGAGCGTCCGGCGTTCTCGTTAAAGGTACATTCGACCCCCACATAATAATGTATCCTGCGTTATACCAATCACTCGATTCTGGAACATCGGTTTGTTCTCCCCAAATTTGTGGTGATGCTGGTGGTAAGTCTGCATACCAATCATAAAAACTTAACATTTCTCCACCTAATAGAGATATAAAACGTGCACCAGAAGCATAACTAATCATCGACATTGCTGGTATTGGTGTAAAGCCAGCTATTCTATCTGGTCCATATTTCTTAACAGTATAAATAATTTGAGCTGCTATTAATTGAGTAACATCTCGCCAATTAACACGTACGTGCCCTCCTTTACCACGAGCACTTTTATATGATTCAGCTTTCACATCATCTTCTACAATTGATGCCCAAGCTACTACTGGATCTCCAAATTCATTCAATGATGCTTTCCATAATTTCCATAGCTTCCCTCTTACATATGGAAATTTAATACGTAACGGACTATATTCATACCAAGAGAAAGAAGCTCCTCTTGGACAGCCTCTTGGTTCAAATTCAGGCATATCGGGACCACATGAAGGATAATCAATTTGTTGATTTTCCCATGTAATAACACCGTTTTTTACAAAAACTTTCCATGAACAAGAACCTGTACAGTTTACACCGTGTGTTGTTCTAACAACTTTGTCATGGCTCCATCTTTCTCTGTACATTTTTTCCCATTCTCTACTCTTCTCTTCTAAAATTGACCAATTTCCATTAAATTTTTCTGTAGGTTTAAAGAATTTCAAACCGAGTTTAGCCATATATAGAACCTCCTAATATTTGCCCTTTATTAATAAAATTGTACATTTTTTCACAAAGTATATGTATTAGGGGATTACCTATACCGCTTCTCGAAATCCCTAACTAAAGATAAAAAAGCTGAGACATCGATAAATGCCTCAGCTTACAAATATTATTAAGTTAAATATTCATTTAATCTCTATTATTTCATGTGCTAATCGTTGAACTTCTTTTTTAGAATGTGTTACGAGAATGATAGGAATATGCCATGTATTAAATATATATTTAATAAGGTTCATCCCTTCTTCTTTAGTTTCATCATCAAGACTAGAAAATGGTTCATCTAGCAATAATAAATTAGGTTTCACACTTAAAACTCTACAAAGTGCAACGCGTTGTGATTCTCCACCCGATAATGTTGAAGGATATTGCTTTAAGCAATGTTCAATTCGCAAATGTTTAATTAATTGTTTTGTATTTTCATTTTGACTTGTCATAAAATGAATGTTTTCATTTACCGTCATATGGGGAAAAAGTTGATAATCTTGGAATAAATAACCTATATTTCTATCTTGTACTTTTACTAAATGGTGATGATCACTTAATAAATTGTGGTTAACTTTAATCTTACAGTCATCCACTTCATTCAAACCTGCTATTATATTTAACATCGTCGTTTTACCTATTCCCGACTTACCTACTATTGCGTATATTTTAGGTTCATTAGATTGAACGTTCATTTCAATCGTTCGCGTTTTGAAATGCTTTTTAATTTGAATATCAATCACTAATATCTACTCCCATTTATGATTCTTCTGGTTCAATATGTTAATAGTGCTAATAACGCAAATAGCAAATGCAATCAATACAAGCACCCATATCCAGGCTTTATGTTCTTCTCCTGCTTGAACTAAGAAATATATTTCTAAAGGTAATGTATTCGTTAATCCAGGTATATAGCCAGCGATCATTAAAGTTGCACCAAATTCACCTAATGCTCTTGCAAAGCTCATTACAATACCTGAAAATATTGCTCGCTTTGATAATGGTAAAATAATCTGTCTAAAAATCTTACTTTCGCTAGCTCCCATTGTTCTCGCAGAGTTTAACATTTTAGGATTGATAGATTGAAATCCATTTATTACGTGTTGATACATTAAAGGCAAACTTACGATAACAGCTGCTATGACAGCTCCAACCCATGTAAATATAATTTGAACATGAAAGACTTCATCTAAAATGCCACCAAACAATTTGTTTTTAGAAAATATAATCAATAATATAAACCCCATCACAGTAGGTGGTAAAACGATTGGTAACATAATAATACTTTCAATAATAGGACGCATTTTACCTTTATATCTATGCATTAATTTCGCCAGAAAAATCCCTAATATGCATACAATAATAGTACTGATTAACGATACTTTAATTGATATCCAAAGTGGTGTTAAATCTGGCATAATTTATCTCCTATTCTTCAAAGTGATAATCTTTAAATATTTGTTTGGCTTCTTTTGTTTTTAAGAATTCAAACCATTCTTTTGCTTCTTTATTATCCGTTACAAGACCTGCTCTATAAACAATAGGTCTGTCTAAAGGTGCATCAGACAATTTTTCAATATTTTTCACTTTTTCATTTTTACCTTTATAAATATCTGTAGCATAAACAAAGCCTGCTTCTGCATTTTCATTTTGTACATAATTTAGTACTTGTTTAACATCTTTTGCAAATACAAAAGTACTCGTCATGCCATTATATATATCTTCTTTTTTCATATATTCAATTGCATACTGACCTGCTGGTACACTTTTTTCTTCACCAAGAGATATTTTTTTGGGTGAACTGATATCTTTTAAATTTTTAATTGGAGAGTTTTTATATTTTATAATGATTAATTTATTTTCAGCATAATCATAAACTTCAGAAACTTTATCTTCATCTTTTAATTTATCGATATCAGAAGTATTAGCTGACATCATGACATCGACATCTGCGCCAGCTTCAACTTGTTTACGAAGACTACCTGACCCACCATAGTTAAATTTAATTTTTGTTTTAGGATGTTCTTTCTTAAATTCTTTTTCTAATGCTTTTGTAACATCTGTTAAACTCGCTGCTGCTGCAACAGTAAATGTTTTGTCAGCATTTTCTTTTCTAGCTTTGTCCTGATTTGATTCTGAACTACATCCAGCTAAGACAAGTAGTAATGTCAGAATCAATAGTAAGGCCTTCTTCATTTTCTCATTCATCTCCGTTTCAAAATATGTATAAACTTAATTTACACCTTTCAATCGATTAATGAAAGTTCCTTATATATTTTTTCACAAATATGTATTAAATAGAATAATCAAATTAATTTTCAGGGTAATATGATTGACAATTTAGGGCTTTACCTAACCTAAATTAATTTAATTTTTAGAATATAACGTAAGTTATGTAAAAGCTTTCTTCTTTTAAAAGTTCATTCTTCACAGTAAAATAGTAATCATAAATAAATCGATAATTAAAGTGAGGAATATATATGGAGCAGAATATGACTTTTAACCAACCCATTTTAAGATATGAACATCAAGAATTAAGAGAAACTACAGATGATTATGTCACTGAATTTCCGATTACCATTATGGTTAATGGTGAAGAATTTGCTACAATAATTTGCTCACCGAAAAACCTCAAGGAACTTGTTCTAGGATTTTTAGCTTCAGAAGGCATTATATTCAAAAAAAGTGATTTAATGCAAATCTCAATAGATGATTCGAAAGGTTTTGCTCATGTAGAACTAAATAAAAAAATAAATCTTAAAGATAATAAATTCACACAACGTATGATTTCATCTTGTTGTGGTAAAAGTCGCTCTTTTTATTTTAACAATGATGCTTTAACTGCTAAAATATCGAATTCAAAAATAAAAATAAAGCCGAATCAAATTCTTAGTATGATGGACCAACTTCAAACAGAAAGTAAAATTTTCCAACAAACAGGTGGATTGCATAACGCTGCTATTAGTGATGGCGACATGTTTTATGAACATCGAGCTGACATTGGTCGACACAATGCGCTAGATAAATTATATGGATACTGCATCCAAGAAGATATACCTGTAAGAAATAAAGTGCTTATTTTTAGCGGTCGTATTTCCTCGGAAATATTAATAAAAGCAGCAAAGATTGGCGTTGGTGTTATACTTTCCAAATCAGCACCAACTAATTTAGCTATTGAAATAGCTAATGATCTTAACATAACAGCTATAGGTTTTATAAGAGATGGTAGCTTTAACGTATATTCTCACCCAGAACGATTAGAAATAGATTAACTACTAGTTTACATGAATAATGCTCTTTCAAAAATGCATAACTGCATTTTAAAGAAAGAGCATTTTGTACTTTTTATTCTACTGTAAATTCTTTTAAAGCTTCATATTGGAATCCACCATATTGATAACCTTGTGCTTTATACATATCTTTTGCAGTATCTTCACCATCTGCAACGAGTATTACGGATTTCCCTTTCGCATAATTCGCTACAAACGATTGCATTTGTGATCCTATACCTAGTCTTCTCATTGGTTCTCTAACAGTAAAGCTATCTAGTTCGACATATGCTTCATTATCCCATATTAGTAAAATCCCAGCCGGTTTCCCTTTATAATAAGAAATGACTTGTATAGGATTGTCCGAATTAAATTGCTTTTTATTATCTTCTACTTTCAATTCTGCATAGTCTGTTCCAAACTTTTTATCAAATTCATAAGAAATATTTAAAAAATCTACAATATTATCTTCATCTGTAGGCATTACTTCTATATCATCATGTGGTTCTTTTAATAATTTTTGAGGTGTAACTACATATAATTCTATCCAACTATACTCATAACCTCTATAAGTTAAATATGAACTTAATGGTTCCTCAAGTCGCTCATTTTCTGGGAATACAAATTTTAAAAATGGTTGCTTATGTTGATCATGTAATGCTTTTAACATTTGTTCATCTTTTTTAAAGGTATGTAAATCTGGCATAATTTTATAAACTATTTTATTTGAATCATATTGTATTCTTTTATGCAAAGTTTGATAGTGAATATATCGATTTGTAGTTTCTAAAATATCGCCGTCAGTAATTATATCTTTAAACGATATCACATTACTTCACCTCTTAACTATTTCTTATCCTTTTAATTTCAGGTATATGTTTTAAACTAAATAATAACATAGTTGTTAAAATAGCTTTAACGATATCTCCTGGCAAGAATGTAGCTGCGAAAATATATCTCTTAGAAATAGAGATATTCATGAATTCCCCCATGACAAATCCACCGATTAAATTCAATAATAGTACACCTATTACTATATTAATGATAAGTACGTAAACAAATGTTAACTTCTTCCATTTTATATCGATAAAGTAACCAATAAGAAATGTAATAAGCGGGTATCCTAATATGTAGCCTGCTGATGGACCGAAAAATACACCTAATCCGCCTCTTCCTCCAGTTAAAATAGGTAGTCCGACTGCCACTAATAATAAAAATATAACTACACTAAGCGTACCTCTTTTATACCCTAATAGACACCCAGCCAGCATGATGCCTGTATTTTGAAAAGCTATTGGAACCGGCATAAAGGGTAACGGAATTGGTGGGATAAATGCTAGCATAGCTATAAATGCGGTAAACATTGCGATAATAACGATATCTTTTGTCTTCAAAATTTTCACTCCTATTAATAAGATAAGATATATTATATCACATTGTTAACCAAAATAAATATTAAGTTAACAATCAATCAAAAAGTGCTACAGCCCCATATAAAGCAGAGTCATTACCTTTTGAAGTTGTTTCAATACGTGCATGCCCATAATCTTCTGGTAAATATTGATTTATATATGGTTCAATTAAATCAATCAGCTTCTCCTCTTGTTTAGAGATACCTCCACCAATAAGTATAATCTCAGGATCAAATACTATTTGAACTTGTGCAATTCCTTCTGCGACTTTTTTAGCCCAATTCTTTAATATAGTCATTGCTTTTTCATCATCGCTATATGCCAACTCAAATAACTGTTCTACAGAAACAGGTTCTCTATATTGCTTATTAATTATTGATTTTAAAGCATTTGTTGAAGCACGGTCTTCATACGTTGTATTTGTCTCTTCATCATATAATAAATAACCAATTTCACATGCTTTATAATTCGCACCTTCTAATAATTTATCTTCGTAATAAGCGCCTCCTATTCCAGTACCAATTGTCATTAAAAATAATGATTGAGTATTACCATCATGCTCAGATAATTCCCCTAACAACGCACAAGACACATCATTGTGAATCTCAACATTATGAGTGATATATGCCAATGACTCTTTAAAGTTTGTTCCATTATATCCAGGTATTGTCGGGCCTGCATAAGTAATCACACCTTTTTCAGAGTCAACCACTCCTGCTGTTGAAATACCTACTTTGGGATTATTCAACTCGAAGTCCTTCACATACATTTCTATGATATTTTTAACTTCATTAAGTATTTCGTTTTGAATATTTTCCGGTGTTTTGACTTTTTGATAACCATGAAGTTTTTGTGCTTCATCTATTACTCCAGATTTTATATAAGTTCCACCTATATCTATAGCTATTTTCATGTTAGCCCTCCTTAAGTGATAAATGCTTAGTCATTAATTCTTTTGCAGTTGTGATGTCTTTATTATGGATTGCTTCTACTATACGTTTATGTGTTTGAGATGTTTCTTTATAGTCAATTTCTTGCTGTTGATTTTCAATATGATAAAAGTATGATTGTACGACTGTACTCAACTGTTCAAATAGTGCGTTACCAGTCGAATGTAAAATTGCTTGATGGAATTTACGATCATTCTCATAATGATTCTTTACATCCTCATTTACTATTTGAGACAATAATTCAATATCTTTATTATTTTTAATAATTTCTTCTATAGCTGCACATTCAAAAATAATTCTTAAAGATAATAAATCTTGTTTCGAGCCATTTGCAACTTGAAAACTAAATAAAAAACCTTCTACTAAGCTCGTTACATCAGGTGCTTTAATGACTGTACCTCTACCTTGAACCGTTTCTATAACACCTGTATGTTCTAAATAACTAAGTGCTTCTCGTACAACAGAACGGCTTACACCATACATTTCAGTAAGCGCTCTTTCTGTAGGTAATTTGTCGCCCATAGTTAAGCCATTTGATAAAATATATTGTTTAATTTCTTGTAAAACTTGTTCCTTTAAACTTTGTACTTCTATTTTATTTAAATTACTCATGATTTACGCTCCAAATCTTCTATCCATTCAAACACTCTTGAAAGATGGTTATTCATTATTTCATGCGCTAAAATTAAATTTAACGATTCTATAGCTTCTATAATCTTACTATGTTCGTAAAAAGATTTTTCTATATCTTCTTGAACTACGACTTTATTGAATTGATTCTTTGAAAAATATTCTTTAATAACTTTACTCATAGAAATAAGCGTTTGATTTTTAGTAAATAAAATGATGGTTTCGTGAAAAATCGAATCATATAGCGCCAATTGATCAGCTTGTTTTATAGAGTCATAATATTTCTTATTAATATCTTTCAACTTTTGAGAGTCTACGTTTAATTTTCCTTCGATAATTAAACGTATAGCACCTAATTCTATAATTTTACGTACTTCTAATAATTCTTTAATTTTAAATCCATGAACTTTCATGTGAGACTCAAAAAGCATAGATAGATGCTTATCTTTTTTAGTTATATACATACCACTTCCAGATTTAACTTCTATTAAACCACTTTGTTGTAACCTACTAACTGCTTCTCTTACTACTGTTCTACTAACACCTAATTTTTCAATGAGTAATTTTTCAGAAGGGAGTTTATCACCATTTTCAAATTGATGAATTGTTATATATTCTTTTAATTTTTCAACTGCTACGTCCACTAAGGATGTTCTTTTCATCATTGTATCTCCCCCCTTTTTAAAGTTTATTTTATCATACAAAAATCTAGTTTTATAAAAACAATTGACACTTAATGATGCAATCGCTTACAATATAATTATAAATTGGTCTGACAATATTATCAATTATAAAAATAAAAAAGGAGTTTTTAATGATGAAAGGCTTATATTCAGCGTTACTAGTACCATTTGATAAAGAAGGAAATATTTTAGAATCAGGTTTGAGACAAATTGTACGTCAAAATATCGACGTTCAAGGTATTGATGGTTTGTATATCAATGGTAGTTCTGGGGAAAATTTCTTAATAAACACAGAGCAAAAAAAGCGAGTATTCGAAATTGTTAAAGATGAAGCTGGAGATGAAATTAAATTAATCGCTCAAGTTGGTGCATTAGATTTAAATGAATCAATCGAATTAGGTAAATTTGCTACTTCTCTTGGCTATGATGCATTATCAGCAGTTACACCATTTTATTACCCATTTAGTTTTGAAGAAATTAAATATTACTATAATGCAATTATCGAAGCGACTGGAAATGACATGATTATTTATTCAATTCCTGCGCTTACTGGTGTGAATTTATCCATTCAACAGTTTGAAGAGCTTTTTGAAAATGAAAAAGTAATCGGTATTAAATATACTGCTGCTGACTTCTTCTTACTAGAAAGAATTAGAAAAGCATTCCCTGATAAATTAATTTTATCTGGTTTTGATGAAATGCTTATTCAAGCAGCTATATCTGGAGTAGATGGCGCAATTGGTTCTACTTACAACATTAATGGTCAGAGAGCAAGAAAAATTTTCGAATTAGCTAAACAAGGTAACATTCAAGAAGCTTATGATATTCAACATGAAACAAACGATATCATCGAACAAGTACTTGCTTTAGGAATATACCCTACATTAAAAGCAGTATTATCAGCTAAAGGAATTGAAGCTGGAGAAGTAAAAAGACCTTTAGCACCTTTAGATAATGAGGGATTAGAAAAAGTTAAATCACTCGTTTCAAAATACAACTTATAATTTATTGATGAACAAAGGGGATGTCATACATGAATGAAGTAGGTTTTGGTACAGCAAACTGGGTCGCATTGATACTTTATCTATTGGGAACACTATTAGTCGGGGTATACTTTACTAAGAGAGCCGGACAAGATACAGAGGCGTTCTTTAAAGCAAAAGGTAAAGTACCGTCTTGGGCTGTAGGTTTTTCAATATATGCAACTACATTAAGTGCCATCACATATATGGGTACACCAGAGCGTGCGTTTAATACAGATTGGTCGTATGCTGCCGGGAATATCGCAATTATTGCAATCATACCGTTACTTATCTATTTCTATATACCTTTCTTTAGAAAATTAGATGTAACAACTGCTTATGAATATTTAGAAGAACGTTTTGGCGTTATTATAAGAGTTATTGGCTCATTGGCTTTCACATTATTCCATGTTGGACGTGTCGCAATCGTTATTTACTTACCAACATTAGCAATTACAGCTGTTTCTGATATTAATCCTTATTTAATAGCTGCACTGGTAGGTCTATTATGTATGATTTATACATTTATGGGCGGTATCGAAGGTGTTATTTGGAGCGATGTTATACAAGGTATTATTCTGATCGGTGGCGCAGTAGCAATTATCTTCTTAGGTGCGTTTCAAATTGATGGCAACTTTGCAACAGTAGCTCAAGAAGCAGTACAAGACAAGAAATTTATATCTATGGATAATTGGAAACTTGGGGGCGCAGCAGCTGCTATACCTATCATCTTTATTGGTTCCATATTTAATAACTTACACCAATATACGGCCAGTCAAGATATCGTTCAACGTTATCAAACAACAGGTTCTGTAGCTTCAACAAATCAGTCACTTTGGACTAACGGTTTACTAGCATTTATCACAATTCCGATTTTCTATGGAATGGGAACTGTATTATATTCTTTCTATAATAATACAGCAGCTTTACCAGAAGGATTTAACACATCCGCATTAGTACCTTATTTCATTTTGACACAAATTCCGCCGTTTGTTGGTGGTCTATTAATTGCAGCGATATTTGCAGCTGCTCAATCAACAATTTCATCTAGTTTAAACTCTATTTCAGCATGTGTCGTTGTCGATTTAAAACAAAGATTTTCTAAAAATAATGATTCTAAAAATGATGTACTTTTAGCTAGAATCATCATTATAATAGCAGGTGTTTTCGGTACATTAGCTTCATTATATTTAATCAATCAAGAAACTAATGAAACATGGGATCTATTCCTATTAGTAACAGGACTATTTGGTGTGCCAATTGCAGGGGTATTCGCTGTAGGTATCTTTACTAAAAAAGCAAACTCAATCGGTGTTATTATCGGTTTAATCGTTGCAGCAATTGCTTCGTACTTTATTGGTAAAACGGATATCACACCATTTACAGTATCAGTAATAGGATTCTTTATTGCATTTATCGTAGGTTACCTTGCGAGCTTACCATTCTACAAACAAACTAAGAATATTAAAGGCTTAACAATATATACGATAAATGATCAATACGTAAAAGAAACTAAATAGTTCGATTATAATGAATTAAACTAGCGTATTAAAAAATATAAAACAGTGGAGTCCGGGACATTAATTTGTCTCGGGCTCCACTGTTTTAATATTATTTATAAGTTTAATTTTACGACTTAAAGTTGATTAATCAGCTTTTTTTAATAATTCTTTCTTTAAGAATTCACGTTGTACTTCTAATGAATACGGATCATTATACCAGAAAGTTTGAGCATCAATTTCTATTACTTTATCATTCTTAACAGCAGGTATAGATTTGTATGATTCAGTATTAATAAATTCTGGTTTTTCTTGTCCTTTTGTTAATGGTAAGAATAAATAATCTCCAGAATATTTTTCAATTTCTTCTTGTGAAATTTTCTTCCATCCATCTTTTTTAACGTCTTTCTCAACACTTTCAGGCATTTTTAGACCAAATGCTTGGTAAAGTACTTCTGTACCTCTACCCCAGTTTTCACCGTAGCTGTATATATCTTTTTGGAAAGCTTCGATTACAGATACAGTTGTATCTTCACCGATTTTCTCTTTAATTTCTTTACCATCTTTAGCAGTTTGTTTCTTCCATTTTTCTACCCATTTTTTTGCTTCATCTTCTTTGTTTACAAGTTTACCTAGTTCAACTTGCATATCTAAATAATTGTGTTTGTTGTAGTCATATGGAATAGTTGCTGCAATCTTTTTATATTTGTTTAAATTTTTATCTTGGTTATATGTAATGATTAAATCTGGTTTTAATTTTGCTACTTGTTCAACATTATCTTCACTTACTTTTTCAATGCCTTTAATTTTATCTTTTAACACACTTGTTTGATCTGTTGATGCTGGAACTCCTACTGGTTTAACGCCTAAATGTAAAAATCCACCAACATAAGACGGAGCTAATACGACAATTCTTTTAGGATCTTTTGGTATATCAATTTTTTTACCATCATCCAATGTGTAACTCACTGTATCATTACTAGATTTTGTATCATTTTTACTTTTGTCTTCTTTATCTTCTGATTTGTTCCCGCATGCTGCTACAATCAAAGCTAAAGCCAAAACTAATGTTAATAACTTTTTCATAATACCCTCCTGTTGATAACGATTATCATTTGCAATAAAGCAATTATATATTGTTTTCCAAAATATATCAATAAGAATTTTTAAATAAATAAAAAAAACTACCTTACAAAAAGGTAGTTTAAAAATTTATTTATTTTTGGCAGGTAATGTTTTCACCAAAGTGAATAAGACTACTGTTTGGAAGAATAACATTATACATAACCCTATTCTGATATAAAAGTTATCAACCATCCATATAGAAAAACCAACCACAATATATACACTAATAAGTAATTCGAATTTCTTTTTCAATGTATATCCTCTATATTTTTGAAAATCTTCAACATATTCTTTATATACTTTAGTATTTATAAGCCATTTATGAAAACGTTCAGAGCTTTTTGCGAAACAAAAAACTGCTAATAAAATAAAAGGAGTAGTTGGTAGTAAAGGCAATACAGCGCCTAAAAACCCGAGCGCAGTTGCAAGTATCCCGATCGACATGTAAACATATTTCATTTAACTACCTCTCTTTAGAATGATTATGTACATTATAAGAACGCCTAAGTTAAAAAAGCAAGTAAAAGTTATTTGAATATTGTTGGTTTAAATTTCAAATGATACAATAAAATAATTATAAAAGATTAGAATTGAGGGATTTATATTGAAAAATGAACAGCTAAAAGGCACTTTACTTGTCTTATTTGGTGCTTCTTTCTGGGGTATAGGTGGAACAGTTACAGAAAAATTATTTACAGATTATCATTTACCTGTTTCATTGTTTGTAGCTGTTCGTTTAACACTGAGTGGTTTCTTCTTGTTATTAATAGCTAAACTTATTCAACGACAACCTTTAATGCATATATTTAAAGTAAAACATTCATTATTTCAGCTTATTATCTATGCTTTATTTGGTATGTTAGGCGTCCAATATACATTTATGGCAACGATAGACAAAGGTAACGTAGCTGTGGCAACATTATTACAATTTCTAGCTCCTGTAGTCATTCTTATTTATTTACTGCTAACTAGAAAAAGTAAATTTAGAATTGCAGATATTACGATTATTTTATGTTCATTATTTGGAACAAGTTTATTATTGACTAATGGTAATTTTTCTACCCTTTCTGTTCCAAGTAATGCAGTTGTTTGGGGATTATTAACTGCATGTGCAGCAGCTTTTTATACAGTTTATGCTACTAAATTATTCATTAATTGGCCTTCGCTAGTAGTTATCGGTTGGTCCATGTTTATTGGCGGTATAGCTTTATCTATCATTAATTTAGACTTTTCATTTCCTTGGCATTTACTCGATTTAAAAGGCGTTTTATATTTTATTTTTGTCATCACTTTTGGAACAATGTTTGCTTTTTGGATGTATCTAGAAAGTGTTAAATACATAAGTCCTCAAACTACAGCATTATTTGGTGTGATGGAACCTGTTACTGCAGTTATCTCTTCAGTTATTTGGTTAAAAGTTTCATTTGGATTATGGCAATTAATCGGTATGATTATCATTTTAACAGTAGTACTTTATATGTCGATTGGTATGAAACCTAGACGCAAAAAACGTAAAAAGTATAAAGTTAATAAAGCTTTATAAACATAAAATACCAATAACGCTCATCTCCTTAAATAGATTAAATGGAGTTGAGCGTTAAATTTTCTTCTCTTATTTTGTTCTTTCTTCTCGTGCTTGTTTAGCTAACTTTTTAATAGTAATATCATCCATTGGCGGATTATGAAGGCCAGCTCTAATATCTCTATAATATCTTTGCAATGGGCGTTCCATCTCTAAACTTTTGGCGCCAACAATTCTCATGGCGCTATCAATAATTTTAATTGCGTGATTAACGACAACATGCTTTGCTGCACCTATTTCTTCATTAATTCGTGCGTTTGTTATAGGTGGATTTTGATATTTATCGATTACACTATAAATATAATGGCGTGCTGTTGTAAGCTCTAATTCCATGTTTCCTATATTTTGCTCAACTGCTGGTATATCAGCAATAACACCTTCTATGCTACCTGGACTATACTCGTTTGCAAAATCAACAGCATAATCACGTGCAGCCTGTGCAATTCCTAAATAAACAGCTGGTATATGAAGGTTCCAAGGATTTGGTACGGCGCCACGTGGACCTTTAGATACTTCTACTAAATACTTTTTATCTATTTTCACATCGTCTAATACTAGATCATGGCTTTCTGTAGCACGCATACCTACCATGTTCCAATTTTCTGCAATTGTTAATCCTTCAGTTTCCCTAGGTATTAAGAAAAATCCTAGAGCTTCTTTTTCAGGGATAAAAGCTCCGACTAAAAAGTGAGTCAATCTTTGGCTCATTGTCGTAAAAGTTTTCACACCATTTATAATATACTCATCACCTACTAATTTAGCATTTGTACTTGGTCTAGCACCACGAGTTGGACTTCCCGTATCTGCTTCACTAACCGCCCTGTTAAAGATTGCACCATTTAGAACTTCTTCAGCAAATTCATCCATGATTTCTTTATCCCATAAATTTTCTGAATATATTTGGCCAACGACACCCATATGCCATCCTATCGATAAAGCTGTTGCACCATCAATTTTGCCTAAAGTTTCTTGTAATATAATAACATCTTCAGGTGTCGCACCCTCTCCACCATACGATTTTGGCAATACTGTTTTTGTGTAACCTTCTTTAATCAACCAATTAATATTTTCATAAGGAAATTTTGAGTGTAAATCATTTTCTTCAGCATGTTTTTGTAAAGCCTCTTTATGATTTTCAATTTTATTAATCCATTTCTGTTGAAACTCTGTTTTAATAAATAAATCTCTGCTCATCGTTTTCACGCTCCTTAGTATCACTTTATCACTGTCATAATATGCTTTCAATACATATCCGACTGTATAGATAAGTTTTTAAGCACAAAAGAGAGTGGGATAGAAATCTCATTTTATTAAAAAGATTTCGTAGTCCCACCTTGTCAACTACTGTCATTATAATGAATAAGGCTGAGACATGTATTTATGCCCCAGCCCAAAAATTAAATTAGCACTAAATGAATAAATTGAGAACACTATTATTTCTCATTTTAATGATTTAATATGATTCACCTAGTTCATCAAAGTCTTGATCATTATATTTATCTTCATCTAATTGACCAGTTAGTTTAGCTGTCGCTGTTCCTGCTAGCATAGAATCATTAACGTTTAAAGCTGTTCTACCCATGTCAATTAATGGCTCTACTGAAATTAAAACCCCTGCTAATGCAATAGGTAAATTTAATGTAGATAATACGAGAATTGCCGCAAATGTTGCGCCTCCACCTACACCGGCTACACCAAATGAACTGATTACAACGACGCCAATTACTGACAATATGAACGGTAAGTCTATATCTACACCTGCACTTGGCGCAATCATAATTGCGAGCATCGCTGGATAAATACCTGCACAACCATTCTGTCCTATTGATAACCCGAATGAACCAGCAAAGTTTGCTACGCCTTCAGGTACACCTAAACGTTGAGTTTGCGTTTGCACGTTTAATGGTAATGTACCTGCACTTGATCTAGATGTAAATGCAAATAATAATGTTTCGCCTGTTTTTTTAACATAAGTAGAAGGATTTAAACCAACTACTGTTACTAGAATTAAGTGAATAATAAACATCGTTATTAAAGCAGCGTAAGAAGCTAATACAAATTTTCCTAACGTCCAAACCGCTTCAAAATTACTTGTCATAACTGTTTTTGTCATAATAGCTAAAATACCATATGGAGTTAATCTTAATACAAATGTCACGATACCCATTACTAAAGCGTAAATAGCATCGACACCTCTTTTAAGTAAGTTACCTTTTTCCGGTTCTTTTCTCATCACACGTAAAAAGCTAAATCCAACGAAACCAGCAAATATTACAACAGCTATTGTAGAAGTGCCTCTAGCACCTGTGAAGTCTAAAAATGGATTAGCTGGCAATAGCTCTATAATTTGGCTTGGTAAATTGTTTGCTTCCATATCGTCCGATGTTTGTTGAATTTCTTGTCCTCGACTATTTTCAACATCACCCATGTCTATTTGTGATGCATCTAAATTAAATATCATTGCATATATAACGCCAACTAAAGCTGCAACTGCAACGGTACCTATTAAGAACGTAAATATCCATGCACCAACTTTAGCAAAATTTTGTCCTATAGCTATTTTCGTAAAAGCAGAAACGATTGAAATGAATATTAATGGCATTACAATCATTTGTAGTAGTTTAATGTAACCAGTACCGATTACATCTAGCCACGAAGCTGTATTTTCTGTCACTTTAGAATCTACGCCATAAATCAAATGTAATACTAAACCTAATAATATCCCGATGCCTAAACCTATTAATACACGCTTAGAAAACTTCACGTGTTTTTTACTTAAGTAGGCTAATACCCCTATAAATATTAAGAAAACAACAATATTTATGATTACCCATAATGTTTCCATTTAGTTTTCCTCCTAATTCTTTTAATTCCGATATACTAAATAAGAATACACGTAAAAAAAAGTAAATGCAACAAGATAATTAGTATTTTAAAAATTCTGATTTTATATAAAAACTAAAATCAAAAAGTTCTAACTAATTTATATCCGTTGCATTTACAAAGCTTGATTTATTATGCGTTATTTAGCTCTTCTAAGCTATCTTCAAATTGCCAACCTTTTTCCTCAAGTACATTTCTATAGAAAGGATCTTTGCCAATTAATTTAATTTCATCTGCTAATGATTCTACTTCGTCTAAATGGTGTGTTGTTAAAATAATTAAGCATGATGACTTTAGACTATTTAATAAGTGATGTATGTCATATCTTGATTTTAAATCTATACCGACAGTCGGCTCATCTAAAATTAATATATTTGGATTACCTAACAACCCAATTAACAAATTGACTTTTCTTTTAGTTCCACCTGATAAAGAAGAAACTTTCGACTGTCTTTCAGTCAAATTTAATTTTTCACAGTAAGTTGTTATTTGTTCATCAGTAATTGACTTTTTATACAAAGCTTTAAAGAATTTAATGTTTTCATTAACAGTCATATGTTCAAACAAAGCAATGTCTTGAGGTATATAACCTATTTTATTTTTTATTTGTCGATTATTTAATTTTTTTCCAAAATAAAATATATCACCACTAGTAGGTTGTTCAAGGGAAGCAATCATTCTCAGCAAAGTAGATTTACCAGCACCATTTTCACCTAGTAAAACAGTTAATGTCTTATCGTTGAATTCTGTACTAAAATCGCTAAATATATGTTTATTTTTATAATTTTTATTGAGGTTTTTAATCTTAATCATCAATACACCACCTATATTTGTATAAATACATATACAATATTTATAGCTATTGCCCATAATAAAGCCATAAATATTTTATGACTTAATGTATTTATTTTGAATAATAATACCGAAAGTCCAAATTCATAGATTAGCAATATTAAAAACGTTATCAAGTAAAATTTGAAACTTAATGACCATGATAAACATAATCCTATTATGAAAATGATAAAAAATAATAATAAAGTATGTGTTAAAATATATGTCAAATATAGTTTCATTTTAGTGTTATTAAACATTAGTAATCTTTCTAGAGCTGCATTTTGCTTCAACCTTTGATGTAACACAATCTGGCTTGTACTGATAACTAATAATAATGCAATAATTAATCCTGCGCTTATAGAAACGTCGGAATTTTTATTTACAGCATGTTGTTCCATTTTAGAGTTTGGCGTATCTTTTTTATATTCTTTTTTGATTGTTTCTAGACTTACATTCTGTCCTGATTTGTCTAAATGTTTTTGAATAATAATTGGAATTTGTTGTTCATATAGTGCTTTACTAGTTACTTCTAATGCAATCTCACCAATAAAATCATCTTTATAATATAAAGGTATTGCATCTCTTAAATTATTATTAGATAGCTTTTTGTTAAAACCTTCAGGTATTTGCATACTCACTATAGCTTGCTTTTTTTGAATAACATCTTCAATATAAGCTTCATCTTTTTGTAATTTAATTACTTCCAAATATTTAGTATGTTCCAAAGTATGAATTAAATTTTTAGATTCATTAGATTGATCCATATCTTGAATCGCTATAGGGACTTTAAATACTTTATTTGAAGAAGCTTCAACCATAAAAACTACACTTACAGTTAAAATAATAAAAAGTATTAAAATGATATATTGTACCCATTGTTTTAATACGACTAAATTGAATATAGGTTTCATTGGCGATACCTCCAAACTAAAGAAATAACCAATAAACACATAACTATTAATATATTCCAATAAAACATAGGGTGTACATTTAATATATAATTGTTAAGTATTAATTCTAATAATTGATTCATGACAATAGTAAAAGGCGACATATCTATAATATTATTAAACAGCCCTTTTAAATAAACAACAGGAATCGTTGCCCCAGAAAATATTAGTATAACGACAGTCAAAACAATTTTCCAAACATAATTAAATGCTTGTCTTGCTGTTATATCAATAAAAATAAATATAGCCGTCAATGCAAAAAGATAATATACAATATATATTAATAAAGTTGGCCAGTTATACATTTCAAAATCAGGATTCAAAAATTTTAGAATCAACCATAAACCAAAGCAACTCCATATAGCTGTATAAATTAAGCTGAATAACCCTCTCACAATAGTTAATTTTTCATAAGAGAAATGAAACATACTAAGTCTTTCCTTTAAGGCATTTTTTTGGTTCATTTTTAATATGCTGAATATAGAAAAGAAAAAGAAAAAAATGGATACAAAGTAAAATGCTACAATATAATAACTTGCTGTATCGTATACTTTTACTGGTTCTTCTTCGAAAGAACCATTTCTATTTAATCCTGTAAATAACATATCAGTCATCATAGTAAGCAATTCTTCATCAGAAGCATCTTCATATACATGTGTATATGATAGTGCTCCTCCCATCGATAACATTAATCTACTATATACAGAATCTGTTAATTGCATAATAACTATGCTTTCGATGGACTGCGTGTCATATGTATTAACAACAATTGGAAGTTCTCCATTTTTATAAAAAGCTTTTGTCATGCCTTCTTTAAATAAGAAATAACCATCTATTTTTTTACTTTTTAATAATTTTGCTGCTTGTTGTTCATTATAATGCTCAATATTAAGATTATCTCCAAGTGATTGTCCATCACCAACAGCATTTAATATTAACTTTGTTTCTTTAGATTGATCTTTATCTACGATACCAATTGTAAAGCTGTCGTCTTTTTGGTTAAAATGTTGAATCCCTATCATTAAACCAAGCAATGCGATAAATAATAATAAAATATATACAAGCAAATACCACTTTTTAATTAAAAAAGAGTGGTATATGTTGAACAATTTTAAAGTCGACATATAACCACTCCTTCCATATTAATTAATATCGTTTGTTACATCTTTTACGATATCTTCAAATTTGTCTTGAACTTCGTCGCCAATATCATCTACTTCTGAAGATGATAAAGTATTAAAGTCTACTGCGCCGTCTTTTTTGAATTTAATATCTTTCTTCAATTCAGTTTTGCCATCAATCATTAATTTAATTGGCTCACCATTTTGTTCAAAACTTATATTAAATTTTTGTTTTTGCTCATTATTTTTAACATCAGTTGTTAAATTATTTTCATAATTTAAATCAAATTTGCTACCAGTTGAAGGTGTTAAAGTTACTGTACCTTTATCAGTACGTTTATCTCCATCAACTTTAGATTTATTATCTAATTGAACCATAGTATTGCTATATTCATTTTCTTTTACATTAAGTTTGTATTTATCACTAATGTTATCACCATCAGTAGATTTACCTTTTAATGTTATTACATCTTCGTTGTCAGGAACTGATAGTTTGTAATCAACTTGAACGCCATCATCAATAACGTTTGCTCCTGTTAATTTAACTTGTTCGTCATCTTTATTAGTGATTGTTAAGTCACGCTTTAAGATTTCTTTTCCATCTACAAATATAATTGACTTCACTTTTGGATAATTAGACTCATCTTCGTCTTTTGCTTCTTTTAATAAATCATCAATCTCTTTATTATATTCTTTAACATTACCTTGTTTTTCAACAATTTCTTTGATGTCTTTATCCTTTTTCGCTTGTTCTAATACTGAAACAGTGATTTTTTTAGTATCTTTAGAGCTTAAATTCATCGTAACTTTCTTTAGTTTCTTTTCGTCACCAAAGATTTTAACTTTTTCTTTATCTTTTTTAAAGTTATCGTCATCTAATTGATCTACGATAAGATCACTATATCGTTTAGATATTTTATCTATTTGGTCTTGTGAAACTTGAGAACTTGATAAAATTGTATTTAAGTTTAATGAATCATTTGTAACATTATTACTTTCACCTTGATCAAGTGATTCTCCAGTTGCTTTTTCAATACCTTTTTTAATTTCATCATTTTTCACTTTATAAATACTATCAAATAACGGTGTTTCTAAATACTGATTGTTTTTATCAGCACTCCACTGGAAATTACCAATTTTATTATCTGCAATTGTTGGTTCAATACCTAATTTAGAGTTTTTCTTTTTTGGATCATGTCCTACATTAAATATAAGATTAGTTGAATCTATAACTGATTTTGGTAGCCCAATTTGTGATAATAGACTATCCGGAACTTCAACTCCCAGTTTATAAGACATTTCATAAGACTCATCTTTCATTTTGTCTTGAAACTTAGATTCATTTTCAAATCTGTCATTAAAATAATCTTTCCATAAACTTGCTGACTTTTGCTCACTTAATAAATATGTATTCTTTGGGGTGTTAGTTAAAAAATAATAAGTCGCTGCCCCACCAATCCCTACAACAGCAACAAATGCAACTACTATTGCTATAATAAGCACTTTAATTTTAGTAGACATATTCTACACCTCTTTTGATTTGATAACATTATCATATCAAATGTTACAACTTTATAACATATTATTTTGAAATTAATTATATTTTTTTAAAAATACACATTTTTCCTGGTTTATTATAACTTTCAGCCATCTTATTTTTTTCTATTTTAATGATTTGAGCTTTAGAAGGCCAAAAAGCTGGTAATATTAGCTTATTATATTGCTTCCATAGAGGATCAATATAATAATAAAAATGTTCATCAAATCCTATTAATAGTGTTACATGTATATTTGAAACTAACTTTTTATTATTTCTTCCTATTTTAAATGTTTTCCAAACAGGTGATTGACCTAATTTTGTATGATAAATTAAAACCGGATGTTTTTTTGCTAATATGTTCTCTAATTCATACAGTGTTGTACCTGTACCGTCTACCAAATCTGCATCAAACTTATTAAGGTAAGGTGCTAAAACATTAGGAAATATACTTTGGTGTCTTAAAAAGCTAATTAAAAATTGATTGCCTACATAACCTTTTTTAGGGTTATCAATATGGGTTGGCCAATCTTTCATTATAGTTATAGCATCAATTTTTTTATAATAATAATTCAGTAACATTGAACTTGCTACACCTTCACACCCCATAACCATCGGTATAGGAAACAACTGGCTTTTTGGCTTTACAGATAACAACACTTTCATAATTTCATAACTCCTTAAAATTTATTTAATAAAGATAAAAAGTGTCCCTAATAAGGCACACTTTCGATTTTTATAAAACTTCTCCTTCAATTTCCATTAGCAAATTTTTAATTTTTCGATGTTGTATTTTTGAGACTTCAATTGCTACAGTTCTTTCATCCTTATCGTTTCTCTTTTTAGAAATCAAACCTTTTTCTTTTAAATTTTGAACTGCTTTAGATATATAATAAGGCTTAAACTTTGAATTTTTTATAATATCTTTAACATTATAGCAATCCTTTTCACCTTTATATATATAAACTAATATATATAGTTCTTCAAATGTTAATACAAATTGGCTTTTTATTTTTGTTAAATGTTCTTTGGCTTTCTTGCTAACTGTAACTAATTCTACTACATTTCTAATTTGTACGGCTTCCATTGCTTACCACTCCCCAAGTTAAAATAGCTATTTGTTGAATTGGTCGATTAAGCATTTTATCTTTCTTATAGCATATTTTTCCTTTTCAACACAATGAATTTTTATTTATTTATTATTTTATAATAAGTTTTAAAAACATTCAACAAAATTTGTAAAAACAGGAAATTAACTTCCATTAAATCCTATAAATCTCTTTAATATCAATACTTTTATGGAATAGAAACTAAAATATTTACTATCGTCTTTATTTTAAAGTTCTTAATATTTTAATAATAATTACTTTTAAAATATAAAAATAGAAATAGTAGTTAAACCTGTTTTCAAACAAAAAAAGTAGTAAAAACTCTTAACGAATCAAGAATTTTTACTACTTTTAAATAGGGTGTGGGACAGAAATCTCGTTTTATTAAAAAGATTTAGTAGTCCCAACCTGTTCATTATTATGATTAATAATTATTTTTTCTTACCTAGTGTATCGATAAAGCTTAATGCAGATAAACCTAATAATTGTAATGCATGCTTAGATCCTTTAAAACCGTGGCCCGCTTCATAGTGTTTATAAGCTGCTACTGATAATACTGATCCAATAATTAACGATCCTAATCTTGAGAATGTTTTGCTGAATGCACTTAAGAATAGAAATGCTGAACCTAATACTTCAAGTCCACCAGTTAATTTCATTGCGTTTCTAGAAAGACCAAATCCTTCTTCAAATTGTTGAGCCATACCGTCATCGTTTTTTACTTTCGGTTGACTAGCTTTAAATAACTCTTTACCTACATATACGTTTAATAAATATCTTAACATTACTAAATTTCCTCCTTATTTTTCATATAATCATCAACAATTGGCTTAACTTTTTCGCCTAATAGTTTAATAGATTTCATCACTTTTTCATGAGGCATAGAGCCTACTGGTAAATGAAGCATAAACCTTGTTATACCAAGATCTTCATGAAGCTTAATGATTTTGGCTGCAACTGTTTCTGGACTACCAACAAATAATGCGCCATGAACAATTTCTTGTTCAAATTTTTCGATTGAGTACATCGGCCATCCTCTTTCTATGCCTAATTGATTAATAACATAAGCACTAGAAGGATAGTATTCTTGTTTAGCTATTTCATCAGATTCTGCTACATAACCCCAAGAATGCGTAGCAATAGGTAACTTACTTACATCATGTCCTTTAGATTCAGCTATCGCTTTATACATCGCTACATTGCGTTTAAAACGACTTGGCGCACCACCTATAATAGCATAAGTAATAGGCAAGCCCAATTCCCCCGCTCTCATAGATGATTCTGGATTTCCTCCTGTTGCCAACCAAATAGGTAATTTCTCTTGTACAGCTCTTGGATAAACATCTAATCCATTAATTGATGGTCTTGTTGATCCTTGCCAATTAACAGTTTTATTCTCATTAATATTTAACAATAAATCTAGTTTCTCTTTATACAAAATATCATAATCTTTCAAATCATATCCAAACAAAGGAAATGACTCTATAAATGAACCTCTCCCAGCCATAATTTCAGCTCTACCATTGCTCAATGCATCTAGAGTTGCAAATCTTTGGTAAACTCTCACTGGATCATCTGAAGAAAGGACTGTCACGGCAGAAGATAATCTTATTCGATTTGTTTGAGGAGCTGCTGCTGCTAACACAGATACTGGATCAGATACTGCATAATCTTCTCGATGATGCTCACCTAAACCATATATATCCAATCCTACCTTATCAGCTAAAATAATTTCTTCTACAATTTGATTGATTCTTTCTGATGCTGTAAAAGGTTTATCAGTACCATCGACAGGAGATAACTCTGCAAAAGAGGAAAGACCTAATTCAAACTTCATATTCCCACCTCGATATACTATTTATACTAGATATAATTATAATACTATTTTAATAAATGTCAAGGTTCTTGTTAAATAAAGATTTAAATTTCTATACTTAAATACGCCCTTAAAAGTAAACATTAAAAATGAAAACTTTTAAGGGCGTATATAGAGATTATTTATTCATTCAATTTACAATATTCTAGTAATGCTTCTTTTAAAGGTTTTGTTAATTCCAAATTTCTTATATCATCAATTGTCATAGGATCTAAATAAATACATTTAATAGGGATATCATTTTCAAAAGCTACTACTGCCTCCCCATCAACACTTCCTTCAAACATCACTTCTACGGTAGGAAAATAGAGACCTAATACATAAATGAGCGCATCTCGATATCTTTCTCGATTTTTAATATATTCTGCTACTTGATCGTCTTGTATATAATAAGCATCTACAAGTGTCATGCCTTCTAAATGTTTAGGTATGGATGTAACATGCGTTTCTGTCGAGACATTCTTTCTTTTTTTAAGAAATTTAAACATATTGTTATCTTCCTTTAACTTTATATTCTAATTTGATTTACTACGTTGATATTCTTGATATTCAAAAAATACTTGGAATAACATAATAAGCATAGCAGGATGATAATCATTCGTTTGAATATCAATTTGATGATTCGAAGCAATTTTAAACCTTTCAGACTTTGTTTCCATCAAAACTTGGTTTCGCTGATTTGTTACTCTTACTGATCTAGAGATAAATCCAGATTCAAATACTAATTCATCATTGTTTATACCTTTAAATATCATTTTAGGTTTCCAACCTATTTTAGTTTCAACAACACCTATTTTTTTATCGTTCTTAAAAACTTCCCATACTGTTTTAAAAGGCGTTTTAAGTTTACCTTCTAAACTTTTCTCTTGGAGTACAGAATAATTTCCACCTTGAAATTCAATGATAAAATTATGTTTTTTTCTTCCTAAAATCGCAAAAGTTTCTTGATGCGTTGATGTATAATATAAACTCAATTTATAAACTGGTTCTTCATACTGATTGAAAACGTCGATGGGCTTTGTAGAAGATCCGAAGAAGTTTTCTTTAAAATGAAATCGATTCATACATTATCTCCTTCAATAAGTATTTATTGATTTCATTTTATCATAGCCTTATCCCTTCCTCTATAATCGAATGTATTTAATATAAATAACTTATTAATTATTTTATTTACTTCCTCTTCAGCACTCTTCTTTATTGAAACAAGTACCATTCTTTCATCTTGTTCATTTCTATATTTCATAACATAGTTTAGTTTGACTAATGCTTTAACAGCTTTATTAATCTTCACCATATCCCAATTAAATTTAAGTTTTATTGCTTTCAATGTGCATACTTCATTTTGATATTGTTGAATAAGTATCAATAACATTAATTGATCCATACTTAAACGATATCCCTCTACAATATCTTTTTTTATTGAAACTAATTGGTCATTTATATAAAGCGTAACTTCTATTATCTGATTTATATTGATAGTGTCATATCTTTCAATTAATAATGTTTTTAAATCTTTTGTTACTTGATGAATTAAAGTTTCAATTTTTATTCTGTGACGAGTTTCTACTATTATAAGTATTTTTCTCTCATCGTCTTTTGCACGTTGCTTTTCATAATAATCTAAATCTTCTAAGTATGAAATGACATGCGTTAACATTGTCTGATTTATATTTAGCAATGCTTTAAGTTCTCCTGTAGTAAAAGATGATTGTTCTTTACGATTATACATATATTTTAATATTTTCAAGTGATACATATTAATTTCAAATTCTTTTTTTAAGTACTTCTTTACTTGGCTATTTACATAATTCATTCTTAATAAATCATTAATTTGCTTATTCATTTATAAAAACCACCTTAATTAATTAAATTTATTTTATTTTTATATAGATATGTTTAATAAAACTTGGTGATGAATAATATTGAACAATTAGATTATTTGGTTCTTTCACAATACTTACTTCTCTCAATTCTAAATCCATGTTCGTTAACAATTCATTATTACCTAGCTTAGTGTTTTCGCTTATGATGATATTATTTGGCCTACATACAAAACTATTTATTTCTATATTTTTCATTTTTATTCTTTGATGCATCATTTTAAAACTATGTGTATTTGGAAACACGAGTAATTGATATTCATAAAAATAATTCGTTAATAATATATGCTCATTAAAATAAACAATTTCTCCTCTTAATCTTTTCAGTGTTAACATCAATTCAAACAGTTGTCTTTGGCTTTCAATGTTTGATTGTTTTTCTTTAATCATAAAATGGCTGCTTTGAGAAGGAATCATACTATCTATCCATATGTCATTTATAAGCATCGTTACTTTTTCATTATGAAATACACTCCATTTAAATATTGAAACAAGTGATGTAATTCTATTAGGAAATTTAGGTTGGTATAAAATGTTGAACGAAGGGATATCTTTAAATTTTTCGCTTATTTCCTTGTTAATATCAGTTTCATTTTTTATTTTATATGATATAAGAAAATGCGAGTCCAATTTGTGAGACATTCGATGAGCTAAATAATCATTGCGAGTGTTTAAAATGAGAATCATGGTTGCATCTACTAAATATTTAGAAATTGTCTCAGTTATAATATTGAATTGCTGATAAGAAGTATCAATATAAAACTTAAACGATTGCATTCCGTAATAATATGTACATTCAGTCAAATAAATTAATAACCTTTCAAAATAAATTAAAAAGTTATTTAAACTAGAATGCTTATTCAATTGAATTTCAAATGAAATATCAAATTGGTTTTCTAAGCAAAATGAAAATATTTGATCAATGATTTTGTTATCTTCAAAACCTAGTTCGTAAAATTCACAAAGTAATGCATGTGAGAACAATAAACAATATTTACCGTATTCTCTACGCATGCATAATAACTTAGATTGGTGATACTGGTTTGTTAAAGTTTCCTTATGAGTAACATAAACAAGTAAATCAGGTGATAATACATTTGATGATTGAACATCTCTCATATCAATTTCTATATTATCCTCTACAATTAAACTCATTTCTGATTCTCTAATGAATTCCCGTAACATTGAAAAATCATCCATTAAAGATGTCTTATCATTACGAAACGAAAAATATTCATCTTGATACATTTGTTTTCTAAATTTCCCCGGTGTAATATCGTATCGCTCTCTAAAATTTTTTATAAAGCTACTTTCATTACTATATCCATTATCTATAGCAATTTGAGATAAAGTGTGAGCAGTGTACATTAATTCATAACTACTATAAATCAATCTTACGTCTTTTAATAAATCGGTAAATTTCCTACCTGTATGTTGCCTTAATTTATTTGAAAGTTTCCTTTTTGAATATAGGCTGGTCCTGGCTACCTCTGCTATTGTTATTTTATTTTTATTATTCTTATAAACATAATCTATAGTATTCGCTATATCAGAATATACTTTATCTCGGCCATAATTTAAGTAATTATCGTCAATAACTCTTGAATCGAAGAGTAATTTTGCTACATCATTAATACTTCCAAATATACTTTCTAAAACATTCCTATTCTCCCTACCTTCCCTATTTAAATAATTAGAAATGAGTTTAATCATGCGCGCCTTTAATAAAGCATTATCTATTTTATTTGGATTTAGAAAATAACGCTTATTAAAATGATATATTTCATCTAATTCTATCCTCGAGAGTGTAAGACAGGCGATGATTGTATCTTTATTGGTGATGACACCAAAAAGTTCAAGATCATTTATGATAATGACATCGCCACTTTTATATTCATTTTTAGAATGATTAATAGAAATACTTGCTTTTCCTTCTATTATATATAGGACAATAATTCCTAAATTAAATTCATATTGTATATTCAACGGATGATAAATTTTCAAATTACAATCATGTAGCATAACTAACACCTCTATTTAACTTGCAAAACCTTATTAATAAGTAAAGTAATTATAATTCAAAAATTATTGATAAAAATACTTTATTTCTGACTTTTTATTATGAAATTTTGTACTTATTTAATTTCGTTAAAATCAATATTTTTTAGTAAGGTAGTATGAATCAGTTGATATAAATTTATAAAGTCAAATATTTATTTATGTCTTAAATATTACAATCGTGTAACAATAAAAAATATTTTAAAAGAAAATTGCTTATAAATACTGTTATTAAAGCATTTTAAACTCATATAAAAGTGTTCAGAATTATTACATGAAATCTTAAGATATTTAAATTAAATTACAAAGCTTTAACATTCAACACAAAGCATTCAATTTCTGCTAAAGTAGATTTTGTTGATAAACAGCAGAGAAAAAAACTTATAAATTACAAAACATATACGAAAACATTTTTAAATTATCTAGGAGGATTTTTACATTATGAAAAAAATAGCAACAGCAGCAATTGCAACAGCAGGAATTGCAACATTTATGGCACATGACGCAGATGCGGCAGAAAATAACCAAGGTTATAACCCAAATGATCCACATTCTTATGAATACAGCTACACAATTGATCAACAAGGTAACTATCACTACACTTGGAAAGGGAACTGGAACCCTTCAACTCAATCATACGGTAACGAAGCTCAACAACAAGTAGCTAACAATACTAGCTCAAATAATACTGAAGCTTCTTCTAATACAAATTATTCACAACCAGCATTCAATGCTGCACCAAACGGTGGAGGTTTAGGAGCTACAAATACTGCTTCTTCAAACCAAGATAACGTTCGCGTTTCAACTACACAAGCACCAACATCAGATAACCAAACTACAACTTCAAGCTCAAGTTCAAAAGTTAGCACTACAACTACTTCAACTTCTCGTCCATCAAATGGCGGAGGCGCTAACTTATACACAGCTGGTCAATGTACATACTATGCATTCGACAAGCGTCCTGACTTAGGTAACACTTGGGGTAACGCAAATAACTGGGCTAGCGCAGCTGCTCAATCAGGTTACACTGTAAATAACAAACCTTCATCAGGTGCTGTATTACAATCAACATCAGGTGCATACGGTCACGTAGCATATGTTGATAATGTTAATTCAGACGGTTCAATTGAAGTTTCTGAAATGAACTATGCAGGTGGAGTTGGAGTAGTATCTACTCGTACTATCTCAGCTACTGAAGCAGGTTCTTACAACTACATTCACTAAGATATTTTAAAAAAAGAGCAATCATAATGATTGCTCTTTTTTATGCTTTAGTATCTACTTTTTTTATGCTAATACCTGTCATACCATAAAATGCCGCGAAGATAACACATAGATAACATGGTACTGCCCACCAGAAGAAATCTCCTAACGATACATGTAATAAATCTCTATAATAAATGCCAGATGTACCCCATGGAATAAATGGTAATACCATAGTTCCACAATCTTCTAGCGTTCGTGACAGATTAACTCTGTCTAAACTTCTTTCATCATACACATCCATTAATAATACACCAATCATAATAATAACAACTGATGCAACACCAGCAGCAAATACTAAAATTAAGCTACCAGCAATAGTTACAAATATAAGATGTGAATCTTTACTTATTTTACTAGATATTGTTGACAGTATTACTTTTAAACTGCCAGAAGCTTCTACAATTCCCGCGAAAGCATAACCACAAAAAATTGTAACAATTATTTCTGTCATACTCATTATGCCACCACGTTTTACAAGTTCTACCATAGAATTTGATGCATCATTATTTGATAAAGATGTCATACTTATATCAAAACCATTCATTGTAACGTTAAAAGCATCAACTAAATCAAAACCATTGTTAAATATACCAACAACCATAGCTACTGCACTTGATAATAGCATCATTGGCACTGTTGGCTTACCCATACTTATGCCTATAACAATGACAATTACAGGTACCCAAACCCAAAAATTTAAATTAAAAGCTGTATCAATATTGCCTAATAAAGTATTAATACGTTTACTTTCAACATTTTCAGCATTAAATTGTAAACCTGCAAAGAACCATATTACAAGGCCGATTACTGATGCTGGAACTGTAGTCCACATCATATGTCTTATATGGTGAAATATATTTACTTTAGTTACAAGGGCGGCTAAATTAGTAGTATCAGATAACGGCGACATTTTATCACCAAACACGCCACCTGCTATAACAACACCAGCAATCATGCCTGCTGGTATATTCATTTCACTTCCTATAGCCATCAATGCAATCCCTGCTGTACCTACTGATCCCCATGCAGTTCCAGTCGCTACAGAAGTTACTGCTGTAATAATAAAAGCTGTTACTAAGAAATATGTAGGATTTATCATTTCTAAACCATAATAAATAAGTGCAGGTACAGTGCCAGAAAACATCCAAGTACCAATTAATATACCTACAGCAATAATAATAAAAATTGCAGGCATAGCAGTAGCTAATCTTTTAGTAATACCATCTTGTATTTCTTCCCAACTCAAGCCTACTCTTATTGCTATAAAGCCAGCATATATAGCTGCTAAAATAAGCAATGGTTGTATTGGGAATTGTAAAATTCCAAAACCTATTAAAACTATTATCCCCATGACCACGATAGTTGATACTGCTTCAAAAAGTGTTGGTAGCCTCTTCATATATCAAACCCCTTTCTAATAAATGAAGATTTCTTACAATTTTTTAATATAAAAATAGCATAAAAATCTAGTTATCCGCATAAAAACTGGACTTATCACACTTTATCAAGGTCAAAACCACTCAATTTACTACTAATTTACTACTTATGAATGAGCTTTGATACGACGATTTATCCTTGAAAAGTGAAGATATAAAGATACTTCCAATAAAATTTGAATATTTAATAGGTAGACACTTCAAAAAATGAGGTGTCTATTTTTTTACCCGATTTTGAAAGGAAGTGAACTTATGAAAACAAAAAATCAAGAATCAAAAGGTCGTTCCCCACTCTTTAAGACCATCAAACATTCATTCAGCCAATAAAAAAGAAAGGATAGGTAAAAATATGGAACTTAAATTTGTGATTCCCAACATGGAAAAAACATTCGGCAATTTAGAATTTGCTGGCGAGGATAAAGTCGTTCAGCGAAGAATCAACGGACGGCTAACTGTCTTATCAAGAAGCTATAATCTCTATTCTGATGTTCAAAGAGCAGATGATATTGTGGTGGTGCTTCCTGCTGAAGCTGGCGAAAAACATTTCGGCTTTGAGGAACGTGTGAAGTTAGTCAATCCACGTATTACCGCAGAGGGCTACAAAATCGGCACTCGTGGTTTTACAAATTACCTTTTACATGCTGACGACATGATAAAAGAATAAAGAAAGAGAGGAAAAATGATGAGATTAGCAAATGGCATTGTATTAGATAAAGACACGACTTTTGGAGAATTGAAATTCTCTGCTCTACGTCGTGAAGTGAGAATCCAAAATGAAGACGGGTCGGTTTCAGATGAAATCAAGGAACGTACCTATGACTTAAAATCCAAAGGACAAGGACGCATGATTCAAGTAAGTATTCCTGCCAGCGTGCCTTTGAAAGAGTTTGATTATAACGCACGGGTGGAACTTATCAATCCCATTGCGGACACCGTTGCTACTGCCACCTATCAAGGAGCAGATGTTGACTGGTATATCAAGGCAGACGATATTGTGCTGACAAAGGATTCTAGTTCATTCAAAGCTCAACCACAAGCAAAGAAAGAACCGACACAAGACAAATAGTCGCTAGGTAGAAAGGAGACTTTTTCGCATGAAACAGCGTGGTAAAAGGATTCGCCCATCTGGTAAAGATTTAGTCTTTCATTTTACGATAGCGTCACTCCTGCCTGTTTTCCTGCTGGTTGTCGGACTGTTTCATGTGAAGACAATCCAGCAGATCAACTGGCAGGATTTTAACCTATCACAAGCAGATAAGATTGACATTCCCTATTTAATTATCAGTTTCAGTGTCGCAATTCTTATCTGCTTGCTGGTAGCGTTTGTATTCAAACGGGTTCGCTATGATACGGTTAAACAACTTTACCACCGTCAAAAACTGGCAAAGATGATACTTGAAAACAAGTGGTATGAATCTGAACAGGTCAAAACAGAGGGTTTCTTTAAAGATAGTGCTGGTCGTACAAAGGAAAAGATAACCTACTTCCCTAAAATGTATTATCGACTTAAAAATGGCTTGATACAGATACGGGTGGAAATCACGCTGGGAAAATATCAAGACCAACTCTTACACTTGGAAAAGAAATTAGAGAGTGGCTTGTACTGTGAGCTGACGGATAAAGAGTTAAAGGATTCCTATGTGGAATATACTTTGCTCTATGACACCATAGCCAGTCGTATTTCTATTGATGAAGTAGAAGCTAAAGATGGTAAACTTCGCTTAATGAAAAACGTATGGTGGGAATATGATAAGCTCCCTCATATGTTGATTGCTGGTGGTACAGGTGGCGGTAAAACTTACTTTATACTGACACTGATTGAAGCCTTGCTTCATACAGATTCAAAACTGTATATTCTTGACCCGAAAAATGCTGATCTTGCGGACTTAGGTTCTGTGATGGCAAATGTCTACTATAGAAAAGAAGACTTGCTTTCTTGCATTGAAACATTCTATGAAGAAATGATGAAACGTAGTGAGGAAATGAAGCAGATGAAGAACTATAAGACTGGCAAAAATTATGCTTACTTAGGTCTCCCGGCACACTTCTTAATCTTTGATGAATACGTCGCTTTCATGGAAATGCTGGGAACAAAAGAAAACACCGCAGTTATGAATAAGCTGAAACAGATTGTCATGTTAGGTCGTCAAGCTGGCTTCTTTCTAATACTGGCTTGTCAACGTCCAGACGCAAAATATTTAGGCGACGGAATCCGTGATCAGTTTAATTTCAGAGTGGCTTTAGGTCGTATGTCTGAAATGGGCTATGGCATGATGTTTGGCAGTGACGTACAAAAGGATTTCTTCTTAAAGCGAATCAAAGGTCGTGGCTATGTTGATGTAGGAACAAGTGTCATATCAGAGTTTTATACTCCCCTTGTACCAAAAGGATATGATTTCTTGGAGGAAATTAAAAAGTTATCCAACAGCAGACAGTCCACGCAGGCGACGTGCGAAGCGGAAGTCGCAGGTGTGGACTGATCTTGCTGGCTGGTGTGGCAATAGCCACGCCAGCACTTAACCCCCCGTATCTAACAGGGGGGTACAAATCGACAGGAAACAGTCAAAAAAACATTAGAAAATCCTTTGGTTACAAGGGATTTACAAAATTTCAGCGTATGTCAAATGGGCTTTAAAAGTTGACATACGCCTTTTTGATTGGAGGGATTTTTACTGAATGAACAAACTTGGTTACAGCATTTAAAAGAAAAACGCTTGGCTTATGGACTATCTCAAAACCGTTTAGCTGTTGCGACTGGTATTACAAGGCAGTATCTAAGCGATATTGAAACAGGAAAAGTCAAGCCATCAGAGGATTTACAGCAGTCCCTTTGGGAAGCTCTGGAACGCTTCAATCCCGACGCTCCCCTTGAAATGCTGTTTGATTATGTAAGAATTCGCTTTCCGACAACAGACGTACAGCAGGTGGTCGAAAACATCTTACAACTGAAACTGTCCTATTTTCTTCATGAGGACTATGGTTTCTATTCTTATTCAGAGCATTATGCTTTAGGCGACATATTCGTCCTTTGCTCCCATGAACTGGACAAAGGAGTTCTGGTGGAATTGAAAGGTCGTGGGTGCAGACAATTTGAAAGCTATCTTCTGGCACAACAAAGAAGCTGGTATGAGTTCTTTATGGACGTTTTGGTGGCTGGCGGTGTGATGAAACGCCTTGACCTTGCCATTAACGATAAGACAGGGATTTTAAATATCCCTGTACTCACTGAAAAGTGCCAACAGGAAGAATGTATCTCCGTCTTCCGCAGTTTTAAAAGCTATCGCAGTGGCGAACTGGTACGCAAAGAGGAAAAGGAATGTATGGGAAACACCCTCTATATCGGTTCATTACAAAGTGAAGTTTATTTCTGTATCTATGAAAAGGACTACGAGCAGTACAAGAAAAATGATATTCCCATTGAAGACGCAGAAGTAAAAAACCGTTTTGAGATTCGATTGAAAAATGAGCGTGCCTATTATGCAGTCCGTGATTTACTCGTCTATGACAATCCAGAGCATACCGCCTTTAAAATTATCAATCGGTATATCCGTTTTGTAGATAAAGACGATTCCAAACCTCGTTCTGATTGGAAACTGAATGAAGAATGGGCTTGGTTTATTGGGAACAATCGTGAACGATTAAAACTAACCACAAAACCAGAGCCTTACTCCTTCCAAAGGACGCTGAACTGGCTATCTCATCAAGTTGCCCCGACCTTAAAGGTTGCGATTAAACTTGATGAAATCAACCAGACGCAGGTTGTAAAAGACATTCTCGACCATGCGAAACTGACAGACCGACACAAGCAGATTTTGAAGCAACAGTCAGTAAAAGAACAGGACGTGATAACAACAAAAAAATAACTCAAATACAAATTCATTGAATATAGAGAGGAGAACATTTTTATGAATTTTGGACAAAACCTTTATAACTGGTTTCTATCAAACGCTCAATCACTGGTGCTTTTAGCAATCGTTGTGATTGGCTTGTATCTTGGCTTCAAGCGTGAGTTTAGCAAACTGATTGGCTTTTTAATTATTGCGATTATTGCGGTTGGCTTAGTCTTCAACGCTGCTGGAGTAAAAGACATTTTACTAGAGCTATTCAATCGCATTATTGGTGCTTAAATAAAACCGTTCTTTTGTGGAATATAAGTGGTTTTCTTATGTTCCGCAAAGGAATGGTACACCAAACGAAGTGCGGTAGGGATTTTTGAATCTCTACAAAGAAAGGACGTGAATATATGGACGATATGCAAGTCTATATTGCGAATTTAGGCAAATACAATGAGGGCGAATTGGTCGGTGCGTGGTTTACCTTTCCCATTGACTTTGAGGAAGTCAAAGAGAAAATCGGCTTGAATGATGAATATGAGGAATACGCCATTCATGACTACGAGTTACCCTTTACGGTTGACGAATACACTTCCATTGGCGAACTCAATCGACTATGGGAAATGGTATCGGAATTACCCGAAGAATTACAATCGGAGCTATCTGCTCTGCTCACTCATTTTTCAAGCATTGAAGAACTAAGCGAACATCAAGAGGATATTATCATTCATTCCGATTGTGATGATATGTATGACGTGGCACGCTACTACATTGAAGAAACGGGTGCTTTAGGCGAAGTACCAGCTAGTCTTCAAAACTATATTGATTATCAAGCCTATGGTCGGGATTTAGACCTTTCAGGAACGTTTATCTCAACCAATCATGGGATTTTTGAAATCGTCTATTAAATCTGTCGGTACATTACTACTGGCAGATTTTCTATTTTACGGGGTGGCTCAATCAGCTACCCCTATTTTTTATGAAAGGATTGATTACATGAAGAAAATACGAAGCTATACCAGTATCTGGTCTGTGGAAAAGGTACTGTATTCTATCAATGATTTTAGACTTCCGTTTCCCATAACCTTTACGCAAATGACATGGTTTGTCGTGTCACTCTTTGCAGTGATGATACTTGGCAACTTGCCCCCTCTTTCCATGATAGAGGGAGCATTTCTCAAATACTTTGGGATTCCTGTGGCTTTCACATGGTTTATGTCTACAAAAACTTTTGATGGTAAAAAGCCTTATGGATTTTTGAAGTCTGTCATTGCTTATGCACTGCGACCAAAGCTGACCTATGCAGGAAAAAAAGTAACGCTTGGCAGAAACCAGCCACAAGAAGCCATTACAGCAGTTAGGAGTGAATTTTATGGCATATCCAATTAAATACATTGAAAACAATCTCGTCTGGAATAAAGACGGGGAATGTTATGCTTACTATGAGCTTGTTCCTTACAATTACTCATTTCTAAGTCCAGAACAGAAAATACAAGTGCATGATTCTTTCAGACAGCTTATCGCACAAAATCGTGATGGCAAAATTCATGCTTTACAAATCAGTACAGAATCCAGCATACGTTCTGCACAAGAGCGTTCCAAAAATGAAGTCACTGGCAAGCTCAAAGCGGTTGCCTATGACAAAATCGACCAACAGACAGACGCTTTAATATCCATGATTGGCGAAAATCAAGTGAACTACCGTTTCTTTATCGGCTTTAAGTTGCTTCTCAACGATCAGGAGTTTTCTATGAAAAGTCTTACCGTTGAAGCAAAAAATGCTTTGTCTGATTTTGTCTATGATGTGAACCATAAGCTGATGGGCGATTTTGTTAGTATGAGTAATGATGAAATCCTGCGTTTTCAGAAGATGGAAAAGCTCTTAGAAAATAAAATCTCTCGTCGTTTCAAAATCCGCAGGTTAGATAAGGACGACTTCGGCTATCTGATTGAACACCTTTACGGACAGACAGGCACTGCCTATGAAGAGTATGAGTACCATCTATCAAAGAAAAAGCTGGATAATGAAACGCTGATTAAATACTATGACTTGATTAAGCCTACTCGCTGTTTGGTGGAAGAAAAACAGCGATATTTGAAAATCCAGCAGGAAGATGAAACCGTCTATGTAGCTTACTTTACCATTAACAGCATTGTCGGAGAACTGGACTTCCCGTCCTCTGAAATCTTCTACTACCAGCAACAGCAATTTACATTCCCGATTGATACGTCAATGAATGTGGAAATTGTAGCGAATCGTAAAGCCCTATCTACTGTCCGCAATAAAAAGAAAGAACTGAAAGACTTGGATAACCACGCTTGGCAAAGTGATAATGAAACCAGCTCCAATGTGGCGGAAGCTCTGGAAAGTGTGAATGAGCTGGAAACCAATTTAGACCAAAGCAAGGAATCTATGTACAAGCTGTCTTATGTGGTAAGGGTATCAGCAAATGATCTTGACGAACTCAAACGTCGTTGTAATGAAGTGAAAGATTTTTATGACGATTTAAGCGTAAAACTGGTACGACCATTTGGGGATATGCTCGGCTTACATGAAGAATTTTTACCTGCCAGCAAGCGTTATATGAATGATTATATTCAATACGTGACCTCTGATTTCCTCGCTGGTTTAGGTTTTGGTGCTACTCAAATGCTGGGGGAAAATGAGGGGATTTATGTTGGCTACAGCTTAGATACTGGACGCAATGTCTATCTGAAACCTGCTCTTGCCAGTCAAGGGGTTAAGGGTTCAGTAACCAATGCGTTAGCGTCGGCTTTTGTTGGTTCGCTGGGTGGTGGTAAATCCTTTGCGAATAACCTTATCGTCTATTATGCGGTGCTTTATGGGGCACAAGCAGTGATTGTAGACCCAAAAGCAGAACGTGGCAGATGGAAAGAAACCTTGCCAGAGATTTCCCATGAAATCAATATCGTCACTCTGACTTCTGATGAGAAAAACAAAGGCTTACTTGACCCTTATGTGATTATGAAAAATCCCAAAGATTCTGAATCACTGGCTATTGATATTCTGACATTCCTTACGGGGATTTCCTCTCGTGATGGGGAACGCTTCCCAATCCTTAGAAAAGCCATTCGTGCAGTAACCAATAGTGAAGTACGAGGGTTGATGAAAGTGATTGAGGAATTACGGGTTGAGAATACGCCACTAAGTACCAGTATAGCCGACCATATCGAAAGTTTTACAGACTATGACTTTGCACATTTATTATTCAGTAATGGTTATGTGGAGCAGTCTATCAGCTTAGAAAAACAACTGAACATTATACAGGTTGCGGACTTGGTACTTCCCGACAAGGAAACTTCCTTTGAGGAATATACCACTATGGAGCTTTTATCCGTTGCTATGCTGATTGTCATTAGTACCTTTGCTTTAGACTTTATCCATACAGACCGAAGCATTTTCAAGATTGTAGATTTAGACGAAGCATGGAGCTTTTTACAGGTAGCACAAGGAAAAACACTATCTATGAAGCTGGTTCGGGCTGGTCGTGCTATGAACGCTGGGGTATATTTCGTGACCCAAAATACAGACGACCTCTTAGATGAAAAACTGAAAAATAACCTCGGCTTAAAATTTGCATTTCGTTCCACTGACCTTAACGAGATTAAAAAGACCTTAGCCTTTTTTGGTGTAGACCCAGAGGACGAAAACAATCAGAAGCGATTGCGTGATTTGGAAAACGGGCAATGCCTTATCAGTGATTTATATGGTCGTGTCGGTGTGATACAGTTCCACCCTGTATTTGAAGAACTGCTCCATGCCTTTGATACCAGACCACCTGTGCGAAAAGAGGTGTAAATGTGAAACCATCAATAGTAAACAGAATAAAATCAAACTGGACGCTGAAACGTCTAGGTAAAGTGGCAATGACAGTGGCTTTCACACTTGTGATTGCCATTTTTCTTTTAGCCATGCTGGGAACGGTGGTTCAAGCTGCGGGCTTGGTAGATGATACGGTCAATGTGGCAAATGAATACAGCCGATACCCACTTGAAAACTATCAACTGGATTTTTATGTGGATAATAGCTGGGGCTGGCTTCCGTGGAACTGGTCGGACGGGATTGGAAAACAGGTCATGTATGGACTATATGCCATTACCAATTTTATTTGGACAATCAGTTTGTATGTTTCCAATGCGACAGGTTACTTAGTACAGGAAGCCTATTCCTTAGACTTCATTTCCGCTACAGCAGATTCCATTGGTAAGAATATGCAGACCTTAGCTGGTGTGAGTGCAAACGGATTTTCAACAGAGGGTTTCTATGTTGGATTCCTCTTACTCTTGATTTTGGTTCTTGGGGTTTATGTTGCCTATACGGGACTGATAAAGAGAGAAACCACAAAGGCAATTCATGCCATTATGAATTTTGTGCTGGTGTTTATCCTATCGGCTTCCTTTATTGCCTACGCTCCCGACTACATTAAAAAAATCAATGACTTTTCATCAGACATCAGTAATGCCAGTTTATCACTTGGCACGAAGATTGTCATGCCCCATTCCGATAGTCAAGGCAAGGACAGCGTGGACTTAATCAGAGATAGCCTGTTTTCCATACAGGTTCAGCAACCGTGGCTACTGCTTCAATACAACAGTTCAGACATTGAAAGTATCGGTATTGACCGTGTGGAAAGCCTGCTCTCCACCAGCCCAGATTCCAACAATGGCGAAGACAGAGAAAAAATTGTTGCGGAAGAAATTGAAGACAGAAGCAATACCAATCTAACCATTACAAAGACCATTAACCGTTTAGGTACAGTCTTCTTCCTATTTGTCTTCAATATTGGGATTTCCATATTTGTATTCCTATTAACAGGAATCATGATTTTCTCGCAGGTACTTTTTATCATCTATGCTATGTTTCTGCCTGTGAGCTTTATTTTAAGCATGATTCCATCATTTGATGGTATGTCAAAACGAGCCATAACAAAGCTCTTTAATACCATTTTGACACGAGCTGGAATCACATTGATTATTACGACAGCATTTAGTATTTCAACCATGCTCTATACCTTATCGGCTGGTTATCCGTTCTTTTTGATTGCTTTTCTACAGATTGTGACCTTTGCAGGAATCTACTTCAAGCTGGGCGATTTAATGAGTATGTTTTCTCTACAGAGTAACGATTCTCAAAGTGTGGGAAGTCGTGTGATGAGAAAACCTCGTATGCTTATGCACGCTCACATGCACCGTCTACAGCGGAAACTTGGACGTTCCATGACTACTCTAGGGGCTGGGTCTGCCATTGTTACAGGTAAAAAAGGACAGTCGGGTTCGGGGAGTTCTGCAAGGACACAAGCAGATCACTCCCGACCAGACGGAAAGGAAAAATCAACACTTGGAAAACGTATCGGTCAAACCATCGGTACAGTAGCTGATACCAAAGACAGAATGGTAGACACTGCTAGTGGTTTGAAAGAACAGGTTAAAGATTTGCCGACCAATGCAAGATATGCAGTATATCAAGGAAAATCCAAAGTAAAAGAGAATGTCCGTGATTTAACCAGTAGTATTTCTCAAACCAAAGCGGACAGAGCCAGTGGACGCAAGGAACAGCAGGAACAAAGGCGAAAAACCATTGCGAAGCGTCGCTCTGAAATGGAACAGGTCAAACAGAAAAAACAGCCTGCTTCTTCTGTTCATGAAAGACCGACTACAAGACAAGAACAATATCATGATGAACAGACCTCAAAACAGTCTAATATTCAGACTTCATATAAGGAATCTCAACAAGCCAAACAAGAGCGTCCAGCAGTTAAGTCCGATTTTTCAAGTCCAAAAGTGGAACGCCAAGGCAATACCGTTCAAGAAAAAACCGTTCAAAAGCCAGCAACTTCAACCACTACAGCAGATAGAACTTCACAACGTCCAATCACAAAAGAACGTCCGTCTACTGTTCAAAGAGTACCACTACAAAATACAAGAAGTAGACCACCAATCAAAACCGCCACCATTAAGAAAGTCGGTAAGAAACCATGAAGTTGAAAACTTTAGTGATTGGTGGTTCTGGATTATTCTTGATGGTCTTCTCACTGCTTCTGTTTGTTGCCATTTTATTTTCAGATGAACAGGACAGCGGAATTTCCAATATTCATTATGGAGGTGTGAATGTTTCCGCAGAAGTGCTGGCTCATAAGCCTATGGTAGAAAAATATGCCAAAGAATATGGCGTTGAAGAATATGTCAACATACTTCTTGCGATTATACAGGTGGAATCGGGCGGTACTGCGGAAGATGTTATGCAGTCCTCGGAATCCCTCGGTCTTCCACCTAATTCATTGAGTACAGAAGAATCCATTAAGCAAGGTGTGAAGTATTTCAGTGAATTATTAGCCAGTAGCGAAAGGCTCAGTGTAGATTTAGAATCGGTTATCCAGTCCTACAATTATGGTGGTGGTTTCTTAGGGTATGTGGCTAATCGTGGAAATAAATATACCTTTGAACTGGCTCAAAGTTTCTCAAAAGAGTATTCAGGTGGCGAAAAAGTGTCTTACCCCAATCCCATAGCCATACCTATCAATGGGGGCTGGCGATACAACTATGGCAATATGTTTTATGTGCAACTGGTAACGCAGTATCTTGTCACAACAGAGTTTGATGATGATACGGTACAAGCCATCATGGACGAAGCACTGAAATATGAGGGCTGGCGATACGTTTACGGTGGAGCTTCCCCGACTACTTCTTTTGATTGTAGCGGACTGACACAATGGACGTATGGAAAAGCTGGAATTAACTTACCACGAACCGCACAACAGCAATATGATGTGACCCAGCATATCCCACTATCGGAAGCACAAGCTGGCGATTTGGTTTTCTTTCATTCTACCTATAACGCTGGCTCTTATATTACTCATGTTGGGATATACCTTGGCAATAACCGTATGTTTCATGCAGGCGACCCAATCGGTTATGCCGACTTAACAAGCCCCTACTGGCAACAGCATTTAGTGGGAGCAGGACGAATCAAACAATGAGAAAGGAAGATTTAATGATGAAATTTAGAAAAAATCAGAATAAAGAAAAACAGATACCAAAGGAAAAGAAACCTCGTGTCTATAAGGTCAATCCTCATAAAAAGGTTGTGATTGCCTTGTGGGTACTTTTAGGGCTTAGTTTCAGCTTTGCGATATTCAAGCACTTTACAGCTATAGATACTCATACTATTCACGAAACAACTATCATAGAAAAGGAATACGTTGATACTCATCATGTAGAAAATTTTGTAGAGAACTTTGCGAAAGTCTACTATTCATGGGAGCAATCCGATAAGTCCATTGATAATCGAATGGAAAGTCTAAAAGGCTATCTGACAGATGAACTTCAAGCTCTCAATGTTGATACAGTACGCAAAGATATTCCTGTATCGTCTTCTGTAAGAGGATTTCAGATATGGACGGTAGAGCCAACTGGCGACAATGAGTTTAATGTAACCTACAGTGTAGACCAGCTCATTACAGAGGGAGAAAATACAAAGACCGTCCACTCTGCTTATATAGTGAGTGTCTATGTAGATGGTTCTGGAAATATGGTACTGGTTAAGAATCCGACCATTACCAACATACCTAAGAAATCAAGTTATAAACCAAAAGCCATTGAAAGTGAGGGGACGGTTGATTCCATTACAACCAATGAAATCAATGAGTTTTTAACGACGTTCTTCAAGCTCTATCCTACAGCGACAGCCAGTGAACTTTCCTACTATGTGAATGACGGGATATTAAAACCAATCGGAAAAGAGTACATCTTTCAAGAACTGGTAAATCCTATTCACAATCGTAAGGATAATCAAGTCACGGTATCGCTGACAGTGGAGTATATCGACCAGCAGACCAAAGCAACGCAGGTATCTCAATTTGATTTGGTACTTGAAAAGAACGGGAGTAATTGGAAGATTATAGAATAACAAATATTGGTACATTATTACAGCTATTTTGTAATCACGTACTCTCTTTGATAAAAAATTGGAGATTCCTTTACAAATATGCTCTTACGTGCTATTATTTAAGTATCTATTTAAAAGGAGTTAATAAATATGCGGCAAGGTATTCTTAAATAAACTGTCAATTTGATAGTGGGAACAAATAATTGGATGTCCTTTTTTAGGAGGGCTTAGTTTTTTGTACCCAGTTTAAGAATACCTTTATCATGTGATTCTAAAGTATCCGGAGAATATCTGTATGCTTTGTATGCCTATGGTTATGCATAAAAATCCCAGTGATAAGAGTATTTATCACTGGGATTTTTATGCCCTTTTGGGCTTTTGAATGGAGGAAAATCACATGAAAATTATTAATATTGGAGTTTTAGCTCATGTTGATGCGGGAAAAACTACCTTAACAGAAAGCTTATTATATAACAGTGGAGCGATTACAGAATTAGGAAGCGTGGACAAAGGTACAACGAGGACGGATAATACGCTTTTAGAACGTCAGAGAGGAATTACAATTCAGACAGGAATAACCTCTTTTCAGTGGGAAAATACGAAGGTGAACATCATAGACACGCCAGGACATATGGATTTCTTAGCAGAAGTATATCGTTCATTATCAGTTTTAGATGGGGCAATTCTACTGATTTCTGCAAAAGATGGCGTACAAGCACAAACTCGTATATTATTTCATGCACTTAGGAAAATGGGGATTCCCACAATCTTTTTTATCAATAAGATTGACCAAAATGGAATTGATTTATCAACGGTTTATCAGGATATTAAAGAGAAACTTTCTGCCGAAATTGTAATCAAACAGAAGGTAGAACTGTATCCTAATATGTGTGTGACGAACTTTACCGAATCTGAACAATGGGATACGGTAATAGAGGGAAACGATGACCTTTTAGAGAAATATATGTCCGGTAAATCATTAGAAGCATTGGAACTCGAACAAGAGGAAAGCATAAGATTTCAGAATTGTTCTCTGTTCCCTCTTTATCATGGAAGTGCAAAAAACAATATAGGGATTGATAACCTTATAGAAGTGATTACGAATAAATTTTATTCATCAACACATCGAGGTCAGTCTGAACTTTGCGGAAATGTTTTCAAAATTGAATATACAAAAAAAAGACAACGTCTTGCATATATACGTCTTTATAGTGGCGTACTGCATTTGCGAGATTCGGTTAGAATATCGGAAAAGGAAAAAATAAAAATTACAGAAATGTATACTTCAATAAATGGTGAATTATGTAAAATCGATAAGGCTTATTCCGGGGAAATTGTTATTTTGCAAAATGAGTTTTTGAAGTTAAATAGTGTTCTTGGAGATACAAAACTATTGCCACAGAGAAAAAAGATTGAAAATCCGCACCCTCTACTACAAACAACTGTTGAACCGAGTAAACCTGAACAGAGAGAAATGTTGCTTGATGCCCTTTTGGAAATCTCAGATAGTGATCCGCTTCTACGATATTACGTGGATTCTACGACACATGAAATTATACTTTCTTTCTTAGGGAAAGTACAAATGGAAGTGATTAGTGCACTGTTGCAAGAAAAGTATCATGTGGAGATAGAACTAAAAGAGCCTACAGTCATTTATATGGAGAGACCGTTAAAAAATGCAGAATATACCATTCACATCGAAGTGCCGCCAAATCCTTTCTGGGCTTCCATTGGTTTATCTGTATCACCGCTTCCGTTGGGAAGTGGAATGCAGTATGAGAGCTCGGTTTCTCTTGGATACTTAAATCAATCATTTCAAAATGCAGTTATGGAAGGGATACGCTATGGCTGTGAACAAGGATTGTATGGTTGGAATGTGACGGACTGTAAAATCTGTTTTAAGTATGGCTTATACTATAGCCCTGTTAGTACCCCAGCAGATTTTCGGATGCTTGCTCCTATTGTATTGGAACAAGTCTTAAAAAAAGCTGGAACAGAATTGTTAGAGCCATATCTTAGTTTTAAAATTTATGCGCCACAGGAATATCTTTCACGAGCATACAACGATGCTCCTAAATATTGTGCGAACATCGTAGACACTCAATTGAAAAATAATGAGGTCATTCTTAGTGGAGAAATCCCTGCTCGGTGTATTCAAGAATATCGTAGTGATTTAACTTTCTTTACAAATGGACGTAGTGTTTGTTTAACAGAGTTAAAAGGGTACCATGTTACTACCGGTGAACCTGTTTGCCAGCCCCGTCGTCCAAATAGTCGGATAGATAAAGTACGATATATGTTCAATAAAATAACTTAGTGTATTTTATGTTGTTATATAAATATGGTTTCTTGTTAAATAAGATGAAATATTTTTTAATAAAGATTTGAATTAAAGTGTAAAGGAGGAGATAGTTATTATAAACTACAAGTGGATATTGTGTCCTGTATGTGGAAATAAAACACGATTAAAGATAAGGGAAGATACTGAATTAAAAAAATTCCCCCTCTATTGTCCGAAATGCAGACAAGAAAATTTAATTGAAATAAAGCAGTTCAAAGTAACTGTGATTACAGAGCCAGACGCAAAGACGCAGAGCCGATAAAATGAGATTAATACAATCTCATTTTATCGGCTCTTTCCGTTATGTATGGATTCTTTTAATTAGTCTTCGATGTTTCTTGCTTCGTTGATACCGCTGGCTAAAGATTCCATTAAGGATAGTTCTTTGTCTGTAAAGCTATCCATGTATTTCTCTATCTGTAATCGTCGGGTGCTTTTTACCAAGTTATTAGCAGGTAAGAAAAATTCATCAACGGAAACATGAAGTAACGATACAAGGTCATAAAGAACTTGTATGCTGGGGTGTTGCCCTTTATTTTCAATATTAGTTAAGTACCGTGGGTCAATTTCAATCAATGCTCCCACTTGTTCACGAGTTAAACCTCGTTTCAATCGAGCTTCTTTAATGGCTAAACCAAAGGCTCTAAAATCATATTTATCTTCTTTTTTACGCATAGTAGACCACCTCTATACATTTTATTGTTCCTACTGAATTAAAAACAGGTATAGAAAAACGTGTTATATGGTTTATAGGTTTATATTTAATAAAAAGCACTACTAAACGCCAATAAAAAAAACCGTTATATGGTAGTGCTATTTACGCTGTTAAAATATTGTATATTACTTCCAAATGGCGGTTTGTTGGAGGTCAACGTCGCCATGAAGTACATCATATACAATAAATTTCCTTACATTGGGTTCTTGTCAAAAAAAGTCGTCTATCTGCAATAGATAAGTACGTCCACCAATGTGGTTTTATAAATCATATAGATAGAATAACAGAAGCATGTAAACAGAGAAATAAATCTGTTTATATGCTTTTTTGGCTATTCAGAACTTTTTTACAAAGTTTATTTATCAGTAATGCAACAAATCCCCCTTTCACATTGGGACTAAGAGTGAAAGGAGATAAACGAGCAAGGCTCACTTCCTTTCCTAGACAGAAAGGGGGTGAGAAACATGAAACCATCTTCTTTTCAGACCACAATAGAAAATCAGTTTGACTATATCTGTAAACGTGCTATGGAAGACGAGCGAAAGAATTATATGCTTTATCTTTCAAGGATTGCAAAGCGTGAGGTGTCCTTTTCGGATGTTGGCGATTATCTTGTTAGCCAGTTTGCGACAACAGATAACTATTCAACTGACTTTCAGATTTTTACACTCAATGGGTTATCAGTAGGCGTTGAAAATGATTTGTTGAGTGAAGCATTACGTGAGTTGCCAGACAAGAAACGTGAAATTCTACTGCTGTTTTACTTTATGGACATGAGCGATTCAGAAATTGCAGACCTGTTGAAATTGAACCGTTCTACTGTCTATCGGCATAGAACCAGTGGACTAGCCTTAATTAAAAAGTTTATGGAGGAATTTGAAGAATGAAAACACAATATCCTATGATTCCCTTTCCTCTCATTGTAAAGGCAACAGATGGCGATACCGAAGCGATTAACCAGATTCTACATCATTACAGAGGGTACATAACGAAGCGTTCCCTACGACTTATGAAAGATGAATATGGCAATCAAAGTATGGTCGTTGATGAAGTCTTACGTGGAAGAATGGAAACCAGACTGATTACAAAGATTTTGTCATTTGAAATTAAGTAATATCCTCTCTCCTTTCGTGGAAGCGTGCTAAACCATTCCACGCTTCCCGAACAGGGAGGTTTGTTATTCCACCAAAGCATATTGAGCTTTCAATGTGTTTTGATAGGCTAACGAGCCATTGTTCTTTGAAAACTGAATAAAAGTAATCGAATACGTTTCGATAAGAAAAGAGCCAACGGAACTAACCGCCATGACCTATCTTATAAAGATAGCGAGCGATTCATGTTAGTGATCCGAGAAGCAATCTTTAGCAGGATTGCCTGCAACGACATTCTTATCGTGATAATGATACTCCCATACAGTCAATAGTCCGAGCGTGATAAAACCGTCGCAGGCAATGAGTATGGCTACATGAGAACCATGCAGGGGTGGAACTCCCGTGAGCTTTGCTAAAGCTGTTCGATTGCTGGTAAAACAACTTTTATGAAATCCAAATAAGTGATTTGGAAAGGAGGATTTTATGAAGCAGACTGACATTCCTATTTGGGAACGTTATACCCTAACCATTGAAGAAGCGTCAAAATATTTTCGTATTGGCGAAAACAAGCTACGACGCTTGGCAGAGGAAAATAAAAATGCAAATTGGCTGATTATGAATGGCAATCGTATTCAGATTAAACGAAAACAATTTGAAAAAATTATAGATACATTGGACGCAATCTAGCGTCGCCAAAGGGTCTTGTATATGATAAAATAGTATTAAGTCGTATCAAGGCTCTTTCCATAAAGGAAAGGAGCAAATGCCATGTCAGAAAAAAGACGTGACAATAAAGGTCGAATCTTAAAGACTGGAGAGAGCCAACGAAAAGACGGAAGATACTTATACAAATATATAGATTCATTTGGAGAACCGCAATTTGTTTACTCGTGGAAACTTGTGGCTACAGACCGAGTACCAGCAGGAAAGCGTGATTGTATCTCACTTAGAGAGAAAATCGCAGAGTTACAGAAAGACATTCATGATGGTATTGATGTTGTAGGAAAGAAAATGACACTCTGCCAGCTTTACGCAAAACAGAACGCTCAAAGACCAAAGGTTAGAAAAAACACTGAAACTGGACGCAAATATCTTATGGATATTTTGAAGAAAGACAAGTTAGGTGTAAGAAGTATTGACAGTATTAAGCCATCAGACGCTAAAGAATGGGCTATTAGAATGAGTGAAAATGGTTATGCTTATCAAACCATCAATAACTACAAACGTTCTTTAAAGGCTTCATTCTATATTGCTATACAAGATGATTGTGTTCGGAAGAATCCATTTGACTTTCAACTGAAAGCAGTTCTTGATGATGATACTGTCCCTAAGACCGTACTAACAGAAGAACAGGAAGAAAAACTGTTAGCCTTTGCAAAAGCTGATAAAACCTACAGCAAAAATTATGATGAAATTCTGATACTCTTAAAAACAGGTCTTCGTATTTCAGAGTTTGGTGGTTTGACACTTCCAGATTTAGATTTTGAGAATCGTCTTGTCAATATAGACCATCAGCTATTGAGAGATACTGAAATTGGGTACTACATTGAAACACCAAAGACCAAAAGTGGCGAACGTCAAGTTCCTATGGTTGAAGAAGCCTATCAAGCATTTAAGCGAGTGTTAGCGAATCGAAAGAATGATAAGCGTGTTGAGATTGATGGATATAGTGATTTCCTCTTTCTTAATAGAAAGAACTATCCAAAAGTGGCAAGTGATTACAACGGCATGATGAAAGGTCTTGTTAAGAAATACAATAAGTATAACGAGGATAAATTGCCACACATCACTCCACATAGTTTGCGACATACATTCTGTACCAACTATGCAAATGCAGGAATGAATCCAAAGGCATTACAGTACATTATGGGACATGCTAATATAGCCATGACGCTGAACTATTACGCACATGCAACATTCGATTCTGCAATGGCAGAAATGAAACGCTTGAATAAAGAGAAGCAACAGGAGCGTCTTGTTGCTTAGTAGTACAAATGAATTTACTACTTATTTACCACTTCTGACAGCTAAGACATGAGGAAATATGCAAAGAAACGTGAAGTATCTTCCTACAGTAAAAATACTCGAAAGCACATAGAATAAGGCTTTACGAGCATTTAAGAAAATATAAAAAGATAATTAGAAATTTATACTTTGTTTATAATAAAAGAAGTAGTTGTATATTTTACCAACTACTTCTTTTGTTTTACATGTGATATAAATGAATTATTACAAGAAAATGACATAAGTATTCTCACAATTCATTAAAAAACCCTATATTGATGGGCTATATCCTATATTACTGCATGTCATATTTCTATTTAAATATTACTAAAAGATTTTATAAGGTTATGATTAAGTAACAACTCGATGAAAATACACACAAACTCAATTTCATCTGTTAGAGTATATTTTGTCGTCGGAAAACGACACACACTTAAAATATAAATTATAAAATTAAACATATACGAAATTTACGGAGGAATATTTAAAATGAAAAAATTAACAACGATTGCAGTATTAACTACGGGATTAGCTACAACAATTATAGGGAATGGAGAAGCTTCTGCTGATACATTTGACCAAAACCAAAATGTACAACAAACTCAAACTCAAAACTATAATTACAACTACACTAGTAACTATAGCCAAAATTTCAATACTTCAAACATGAATGGATCAATTAATTCTTCATTCACTCAAACAGCAACACAAACTACAGGTTCATCAGCTAACTTATACACAGCTGGACAATGTACTTATTATATCTTCGATAAAAAAATGGAAGATGGAGATCCTATCAGCTCAACTTGGGGTAATGCTAACCAATGGGCTTCAAACGCAGCAGCTGATGGACACACAGTAAACAATACACCTAAAGAAGGTTCAATCTTACAATCATCTGCAGGTGCATTTGGTCACGTAGCATACGTTGAAAATGTAAACTCAGACGGTTCAATCGAAGTTTCTGAAATGAACTACCAAGGCGAAGGTGTTGTATCTTCTCGTACTATCTCAGCTTCAGAAGCTGGTTCTTACAACTACATTCACTAAAATTTGAATACTTTTTAAAGAGTCCAGACATAAATAATGTCTGGACTCTTTTTTTTGCGATGAAAAAGGGATGTTTAAAGTCAAGTCCATATTTATGTGTAATATCTTTAGAAGTAATCAACCTTTGGTTTTTTAGAATGTATTAACAAAATAAATCTGTTTGATTTTTAGCAGATTCATTTTGTTAATCTCTACTTATTTTTCAAAAATAAGTA